>CAYXVA010000101.1:0-5966 GCA_964467975.1 uncultured Oscillospiraceae bacterium
TCGCTCAGTTCAAGCCGCACGGGCGCAAGGCGTGTGCGCTGACGCAGTGCCTTGCGCATCTTCTTTCGGAAATCCTCGTTCTCGTCGAGGTCGAACGCCTCGTCCTCGGGGTTTATGTCCGCGTTGCGCGTGACGCGGAACACGCACTTGGCGCGCACGTCGTAGCCCGTGAAGATGTCGCCCGTGTGGTGCAGCAGCAGCTCCTCCATGTGGATGTACCGCAGCCCTCTCCCTGTCGGGAGGAAGAGCACCGCCGGCAGTGCGTCGGGTATCGGTATGACGCCGAACACGTCGCGCGAGCGGTACTTCACCCACGCGCCTATGTGCAGCACGTTGTTCTTCAGATGCGGGAAGGGGTGGTGCGTGTCGACTATCTGCGGCGAGATGATAGGCTCCACCTCGCTGCGGAAATACCGCTGGCAGTACTTTTTCTCCGAGCCTGTGAGCTCGCGCCACTCCAGGCGGCATATCTCATAGCGCCTGAGCAGCCGCTCGAGCCCCAGGCACACGGCGGCGTAGATTGCGTGCAGCTGCTCTTCCGGCGTCATGTTCGAGCGGGAATCGCGCCGCTCGGGCTCGACGCCCATGAGGTCGAAGAGGCTGCCCACGCGAATCATGAAAAACTCGTCGAGGTTGCTGGTAAAGATGCTGGCGAACTTGAGCCGCTCCAAAAGCGGCACGCTCTCATCGGCGGCCTCGGCGAGCACGCGCTCGTTGAAGGCCAGCCAGCTCAGCTCGCGGTTTTGCGTGTATATGCGCGCGCTCATACTCTGACACCTCTGCTCTCCAGGACGCTCAGCAGATAGCCCTCGCGCACTCCGTAGGGGCTGGTTATGACCGTGCGCGAGCCGTAGAGGTCCGCCGCCGCGCTCAAAAGCGTGATTCCGGGCAGCATGGTGTGTATGCGCTCGGGCGCTATCTTGAGTATGCGCCGCGTGAGCTTTTTGGGGCTCTCGGAGGCGAGGCGCAGCACTCTCGCGAAAAACTGCGTCTCATAGCCTTCGCGCGGCGGCTCCCCCACTATGCCCCGGTAGAGCGCTAGCGCGCCGCGCGCCGTGCCGCCCACGCCGCACATAGGCTGCGGCGCGTAGTCCCCGGCGTCGGGAAATGCGCCGGAGAGCGCGTTTTTCGCCTCAGTTTTCATGGCCGCGAGCTCGCCCGCCGTGGGCACTATGCCGGACACGCACCTGTTGAACAGGCTCAACGAGCCGAGCGCGACGCTCTTTGCCGCGGCCGCCCTGCCCGCTTTGAAGAATACGAGCTCCGTACTGCCGCCGCCCACGTCGACCAGCAGCCCCTCCTCGCCGGGCAGGGCGCGCACCGCGCCGTGGTAATCGAACATCGCCTCCTCATAGCCGGAGAGCACGCGTATGTCAAACCCCGTCTCGGCCTTTACGCGCCCCAGCACCGCCTCACGGTTGGTTATATTCCTCAGCGACGCCGTCGCGAACGGGAACGTCTCGCACTCCGGCAGCAAATCTACCGTGACGCGGAACTTGCCCATCACTTCAATAAGCCGCTCTACGCCCTCTTCGGACATGGCGCCGTCCTTGCCGATATAACCGGCCAGGCCCGCGGTGTACTTGTTGTTCAGTATGGCCGTGATGCCCTCGTTGTCGACGCGGTACACAACCAGGCGTATAGTGTTTGAACCGATGTCTATAACGCTGTACAATGTAATCCCTCATTTAAAAGTGCATATGTAATTATTATACCACCGGCGCATGTCTCAACTCCACGGAGTTCCTGTAAAGCCGGAGTAAAATCTGTATAAAACAAGCGCCCGTCATTTAACGGGCGCTTGTCCTTACGCATCACTCCGGTACCAGGAGCTCTTTAATGTTGAATTCCTTGCCGCAGAGTATCTCCTTTTCGCGGCTGCCGCACTTCGGGCAGACGCCCTTGTTTTCGACGATGTTGTACACCTGCCCGCAGTTTTCGCAGATACCGTTGCCGGGCGTGACGTCTATCCGCAGATGCGAGTTTTCAAGCGGCGTGTGCTTCGCGGCGGCGTACCAAGCCTGTTCCATGTACTCGGGCACGACCAGGCTCAGCTCGCCTATTTCGAGCACGACGGTGTCGATCTCGCCTATCCCGTTCTCCTGTGCGAACTCGAGCACGCTGCGTATGGCCTGTATGGCCAGAGTCATCTCGTGCATATCACTTGGCCGACGGGCGCGCCACGCGCTTGACGGCTATCTCCTTCACGCGGCGGGCGAGGTTCTTGCCGCTCTCGGGCATGAGCTTTTCATAGACCTTGCCGGCGGCGTCCGTCGCACGCACAAGGTGTATCGCGTCAAACTTGCACTTCGTCGTGCAGACGCCGCAGCCCACGCATGCGCTCTGGTCGACCACGGTCGCGCCGCAGCCGAGGCAGCGCTCGGTCTCTTTGAGCACCTGCTCGGCGGTGAAGGTGCCGCGCAAATCACGGAACGTCTCCTTCGCCTTGTCGGGGCTCGCCGCCGGCGCATGCTCTCTCGGGGCGCGGTCATAGCCGCTCAGGTCCGCGTCGGACTTGTCAAGCTCCATGAAGTCCTTCACGCGGCGGCCTATGGTCAGGCTCTGGCCCGGCTGGACATAGCGATGTATCGAGATTGCGGCCTCCTTGCCCTCTGCAATAGCGTCTATTACGAAGCTCGGGCCGGTCAGCGCGTCGCCGCCGACGAAAATGTCGCTCTCCATGGTCTGGAGCGTGACGCGGTCGGCCATGGCTGCGCCGGAGCGGCGCAGCTGCACGCGTGAGCCGGCGAGCATGTCGCCCCAGTCGACGCGCTGTCCTATCGCGGCGACGACGGTCCCGGCGGGGATGAGCTCGGTCTGGCCCTCGATAGGCACGCTCTTGCGGCGGCCTGCACCGTCGGCCTCGCCCTGGGCCATGAGCTGCAGCTCGATTCCCGTGGCCTTGCCGTCGCTGCCCTTTATCCGTATGGGGCTCACGAGGAACTTAAACTGTACGCCCTCGGCCTCGGCCTCGGCGACTTCCTCGGCGTCGGCGGGCATGTCCTCGCGGGCACGGCGGTATACGACGGTTACGTTCTTCGCGCCCAGGCGCACGGCAGCGCGGGCGGCGTCTATCGCGACGTTACCGCCGCCGACAATCACGGTGTTCTCGCTCATGACGGGCGGGCGCTGGCTCTCCGCGCGGCGCAGCAGGTCGAGGCCGCTCATGACGCCGCGGTAGCGCTCGCCGGGGATGCCGAGCGGTATCGCCTTCCACGCGCCTATCGCGAGGAAAAACGCCTCATAGCCGCCTTTCCGCAGCTCGTCGAGCGTGACGTCCTTGCCGACCTCGACACCGGTTTTGAACTCGACGCCTATCTCGCGCAGTATGTCTATCTCCGCCGCTACGACGTCCTTTTCGAGCCGGAAGCTGGGTATACCGTTCGTGAGCATGCCGCCCACGGTCTTTTGCTTTTCAAACACGGTGACCGGGTAGCCCTGGAGCGCGAGGTAGTACGCGCAGCTCAGGCCCGCCGGGCCGGAGCCTACGACGGCTATCTTGTTCGTGTACGGCTTGCCCGTGGTGTTGAGCATCTTGGGTATCACCCGCGTCGCGGGGTCGAGCTCGCGCTGGGCGAGGAATTTCTTGACCTCGTCAATCGCCACCGGCGAGTCGACGTCGCCGCGCGAGCAGGCCTCCTCGCAGAAGCGCGGACACACTCGCCCGCAGACGGCCGGGAACGGGTTCTCGTGCCGTATCAGTTCAAGTGCCTCGTCGAAGCGGCCCTGGCTGGCGAGCTTGATGTAGCCCTGGACAGGGATGTGCGCCGGACAGCGCGTCTTGCACGGCGCGGTGCCGCCCTCGGCGGTGTAGCCGCGGTTGGTGCGGTAGTACTTGTCGTAGTTGTCCTCGCCGAACCAGAGCAGCTTGTCGTGCGGCGTCCTGTGCTGGGGCGGCGTGCTGGGCGTCGAGCACAGCTTCTGGCCCAATTTCAGCGCGCCGAGGTTGCAGTTTTCGACGCACAGCCCGCAGGCGACGCACTTGGCCGTGTCGACCTCGGCGACGTAGTTGGAGCGTATGACGTCCGGCGTCTTGAGGTACTCGGCTATACGCAGCGAGAAGCACGAGCAGCCGCAGCAGTTGCATATCGCTGCCGCGCCGTTTGGCGCGTCGAGGTTGGATATCTCGTGCACGAGGCCGTTTTCCTCGCAGCGCTTGAGTATCTCATAGCACTCGTCGCGGTCTATCTTGCGCCCGTGGCCGGTTCGGATGTGGTACTCCGCGCTCTCGTTGAAGAAGATGCACACATCCTTCTCCAGGTGGCCGCAGCCCTCGCCCATCAGGCGGCGCGTACGGCGGCAGGAGCAGTCCGTGACGGCAATAGCCCAGGCGTTGTCGACTATCTGATGTATCTCCTCATATGTACCCTTGTGCGAGTCGTTCTGTATCGCCATCTCGACCGGTATCACGCGCATCATGCCCTGGCCGACGGGTATGAACGGCGCGAGCGGGGCGATACGGCGGCGTGTGTACTCCTCGAAGCACTCGGCTATGACCGGATGGCGCTCGCACAACTCCTTGTTGCCGACCATCATCTCCATGATGCCCGGCACCCATATCGGCAGGAAGTACTTGTCCTCGCCGTCCTTGAAGTTGCAGCGGCAGACGCCTATCTGCGTGAGCTCGTCGAGCACCTCCTTGACGCGGCCGAGGGGCTTTTTGACCTTCCTCGCCACCTGCTCGGCGGTGACGTACTTGCGCACCTTGAGGCCCATGGCAATCTCGGCCATCTCGTCGGTGACTACGGGGTCGAGTATCTTGTACTCCGGGTCGTTGGGTGTGACGCCCGTATAGGTGCCGCACTCCAGGCTTATTTTCGTCGCCAGCTTGAGTATGCTTGCTCTCATGCCGCGCTCCCCCTTTTTTAAAATATAGTAACGGCTATCAGCCCTTTTCCCTTACATTGCTCACATGGCCCTGGTCTGACCTGAATTTTCGCCAAATTTCGCGCGCAATTTCGCCGCGCAGCTTGGTGAAAAAGCAAAATATATCGTTCACAGTTTAACATACATATTCCCAATAGTCAAACGCAAAGCGCCGTCCTCGCTCACAGTATCGCGCTGAAAAATTCCGCGCTGCTCTTCCCCGACGCGCGGTTGAAGCGGCCCAGGCGCAGCAGCTCGTTTTTATCCCCGGTGAGCGTGTTCACGCGATCGGAGCAGGTGAACGCCACGGCGTAGCCGCGCGCGGCGAGCACGCTCTCCGCCTCGGCGCAGGAAAAGCCGTACGGGTACGCGAAGGCTATCACGTCCTCGCCCGTGGCGCGCACGATGGACGCCTCGACCTGTGCGAGGTCGGCGTCGAGCGCTTGCTTGTACGCCCCGGCGTCCTCGCCGGGGTTTATGCGGCAGCCGTCGCGCCCGGCGCCGATAGAGTGCATGCTCTGGGTGTGCGAGGCAATCTCCACGCATCCCGAGGCGGCGGCCTCGGCCACGTCGTCCCAGCTCATGTAGGCGTAGGCCACGTTGCGGTCGCCGCTTGCCGTGTACTCGTCGGCGTAGTCGCCCACGACGGCTATAACCGCGCACATGTCGTACTTTTCGAGCAGCGGCAGTGCGTAGGCGCACACGCTCAATTGCGCGTCGTCGAAGGTGAGCATGACGGGCTTTTCGGGCAGCTCTGCCTCCCCGCGCGCCCACTCGGCGAGAGAGCTCGCGCTTATCGCCGTGTAACCGTGCTCGCTGAGGTATTTCAAGTCCGCTTCGAGCGTCTCCGGCGTCACGACGTAGTCCCCGGCGCGCGACGCCTCGGCGCTTATGTGGTGGTACATAATTATGGGCAGGCGCACGCCCTCGGCCTCGGCCCGCCCCGGTAGCGCGAGCGCCGCCAGCGCCATGACATAGGCGCAGAATATCAAAAATACGGCCCATTTCGTTCTCATGCGCTCAGTATGCGCGTACAAAACGCGGATTATACACACCTGTCCCATGGCGTACGATATCCGGCAGAGTTTATTACAGATTAG
>CAYXVA010000102.1:0-5944 GCA_964467975.1 uncultured Oscillospiraceae bacterium
TAGACTGCCTTGTTGTCATGGGCGGCAACGGCACCCAGAAGAGCGCGAAGCTGCTTATGGACGCCGGCATGAACATCGTCACCCTGCCCAAGACCATCGACAACGACATCTGGGGCACCGACACCACCTTCGGCTTCCAGAGCGCCGTGGACATCGGCACCAACGTCATTGACTACATACACTCCACCGCGAGCAGCCACTCGCGCGTGTTCCTGGTCGAGCTCATGGGCCGCGACGCCGGCTGGCTGACGCTCAACGCGGGCATCGCCTCCGGCGCCGACATTATCCTCATCCCGGAAATCCCCTACAACATTGAGAAGGTCGCCGAGGCCATAGAAGAGCGCCGCCGCTCGGGGCGCAACTTCAGCATCATCGCCGTCGCAGAGGGCGCGGTCAGCGACACCGACGCCGTGTTGAGCGAGGAGGAGCGCCGCCGCGCCCGCGAGGAGTCCCACCACTCCACGATCTCCTACCGCATAGCCAGCGAGCTCGAGGAGCTCACCGGCCAGGAGACCCGCGTCACTGTGCCCGGCCACTATCAGAGGGGAGGTCCCCCCTGCCCGTACGACCGCGTGCTCGCCACACAGTTCGGCACTGCCGCGGCGCACCTGATAATGGAAAAGAAGTACAACACGATGGTCGGCATACGCGACGGCAAGATTGTCTCCGTGCCGCTCGACGACGCGGCCAGCCGCACCAAGTTCCTGCCCACCGATCACCCGCTAATTCAGGTGGCCCGCGACATCGGCATCAGCTTCGGCGACTGATGCGGCAGAAAACGCAGAAAAGGCTTCAGGCGATAAACGCCTGAAGCCCTTTTTTATTGCTTGTCGTTTTTATTCGAGCTGCTGTTCGTGCCGTTGTTGCGGAAGAACTCCTCGAAGTAGTCGCGCCGGGCCTTGTCGTCCGTAGGTGCGCTGCTGCTGCCCGTTCGCGGCGGGCTGGCCGGGCGCTGCTGCAGCACGCTCTGCTGAGTGCGCGGTGTCGGGCCGGCCGGCTTTGGCGCCGCTCCGCCGCCGGGCTGGGCCTGACGCTGCTGTACCGTCCTCTCGCCGGGTGCGGACGCCTGGCGCGGCGGCGCGGTACGCTGCTGGGACACGCCGGTGAGCACTATCGTGCGCTCGAGCTCGTCTGTCGTCCTCGGCACGCTCGTTTTCGCGCCCGTGTGGCTCACGGCCGGAGTCCGCTCCTGTACCGGCGGGACAGGAGTGTAGAAGCGTTCCTCTCGGGCCATGCGCTCCTCGGCCTCAGCGAGCGACTGCAGATGGCGGCGGTGCAGCTTGCGGTAGCGCACGACGCTCACGATGTAGACGGCAACCGCGACCACGAGCACAACCAGGATAATGTCGACCCAGATGTTACTGAAAAACGCGGCTATCTCCATGCGCATGTACTCGCTGCGCGCGAGCTCCACGGTGCTGCTGGTCACAAGCCCGCTTGTACCCAGGACTACGCCGTCGAGGCTTATCGTTATCTCGCCCAGGACAGTGCCCGCCGCTATAGGCGCGGTGAGGGGGGTGCCGTCGTCCTGGCTGTATATGACAATGTTGCGCTCGAGTGTCGAGGTGTCAAAGCCCACGTTCGGCAGCAGCGCGGTGATGGCCTCCTGCGGCCTGAGCGAAGCGCGCCCGCCGTCCTCTGCGAGCTCCACGTCGACGCTTGTAACGATAGCGGTGGTGCCCAGCACCTGCTGCATGCTGAAGTTGTTAAAGACCCAGTTGTAGAGCGTGCGGCTGTCTGTAAAGTTGGTATAGGTGTAGCTTCCGTCGCTGTTTGCGAGCATCTGCCCGCCCAGTACGACGGCGATAAGGCGCACGCCGCTGCGCTCGGCCAGCGAAGTCAGGCAGTAGCCCGCGTCGTTGGTGTGCCCGGTCTTGCCCGCGCGGGCATATTCATAGAAGTTGCCGGGGTATACGGTGGTCTCGGGGTTTATGAGGCCGTTGGAGTTGGAAAGCTGCCGCTCAGACGACATATTCGTCGCCGGGACGGTGTAGCTGGTGGTCCCGGAAATCTCGAGAAACGTCTCGTGGCTCATCGCCTCGCGGGTTATGACGGCGAAGTCGCGCGCCGTCGTATAGTGGTTGCTGTCAGGCAGACCGTGAGTGTTGACAAAGTGCGTATTCGTGCATCCGAGCTCCTGCGCGCGCGCGTTCATGTCCTCGACAAAGGCGTCGAGCGAACCGGCTATATGTACGGCTATTATGTTGCACGCCTCGTTGGCGCTCGAGAGCATGGCGCAGTAGAGCAAATCCCGGAGCGTCATCGTCTCGCCGACCTGTATCCCGGCCGTGCTGCCGTCCTCGACCATGCCCTGCACCGCCTCGTCACCGGCGGTGACGCTGTCCTCAAGCGAGGCTTCGCCCCGCTCTATCGCCTCCACGGCCAGCAGCACCGTCATGACCTTCGTCAGCGAGGCGGGATAGCGCTGCTCGTCGGCGTTGTACGCGTAGAGGGCGCGGCCGGTGTTCGCGTCTATTACGATTGCCGAGGCACTTTGCAGCTCTGGCGGCGTCAGCTCCTCGCCGGCCAGAGCCGCCGGGCCGAGCGCGCCGAACAGCAGCGTGAATGCTAAAATGAGTGAAAATATCTTAATATTTTTCATATCCATCTCCGCACAGATGTGGTATCATATATATTGTAGAGGTATGCGCGCGATACAAATGTATCAAAGTTGTATATGATTATACATTTTTCGCGCCTGAAAAGCAATACCCTAACGATTTCCGCAGCTGCAGGAGGTGAGCATGTGACGCGAAAACCGAGGCTATACTTGGCGGTGCTGCCGGTGATAACGGTTGTCCTCGCCGTCATAATGCTCTGGCCGCACGAGGTCGCGCCCGGCGTTTACACCGACGCCGGCGCCGCCGCCGAGGCTTTCGACTGGCAGGGCGCGGACGGGCGCATGGACCTCAACAGCGCCACGCTTGAGGACCTGGAGCTGCTGCCCGGCATAGGCCCGGTGAAGGCCCAGGCCATTTTGGACTATCGCGACGAGATAGGCGGCTTCCGGAGCGAGTACGAGCTGCTCGCCGTGCACGGCATCGGCCTTGGGACGCTCAGGGGCTTTATTAACTATATCTGTGTGGAGGTACCCGATGAAGATATTGGTAGTTGACGACGAAAAGCTGCTCGTCAAGGGCATAAAGTTTAACCTGGAAAACGAGGGCTACACCGTCGAGGCCTGCTACGACGGCGCTACCGCCGTGCAGATGGCCGCACAGGGCGGCTACGACCTGATAATACTCGATTTGATGATGCCCGGCCTGGACGGGCTCGAGGCCTGCCAGCGCATACGCCAAACTTCGACCGTGCCGATAATCATGCTCACGGCCAAGAGCGAGGACTCGGACAAGCTGCTGGGCTTCGAGTCCGGCGCGGACGACTACATCACCAAGCCCTTCAACATCCTCGAGCTCAAGGCGCGCATCCGCGCGCTACTGCGCCGCGCGGGCATAACCGCCTCCCAGCCCGGCGCCCAGGCTAGAGAGCACATACTCGAGCACGGCGGGATAACGCTCGACACCGAAAAGCGCACCGCTCGCAAAAACGGCGTCTCCATCGACCTCACCGCGCGCGAGTTCGACCTCGCCGAGCTCTTCATGCGCTCGCCCGGGCGGGTATTCAGCCGCGACAGCCTCCTGGACCTCGTCTGGGGCTATGACTACCAGGGCGACGCGCGCACGGTGGACGTGCACATACGCCGCCTGCGCGAAAAGCTCGAGGACAACCCCGCCACGCCCAAGCTCATAATCACCAAGTGGGGCGTGGGCTACTACCTCGCCGAGTGAACGGCGCGGGCGAAAAAAAGCGCCTGAAGCTCACGCAGCGAGTGCAGTTCAAGCTCGCGCTCGGCTTCTTCGCGCTCATAGCGGCGCTGCTCGTCCTGCTCAACACCTATCCCGTCGCCGCCTCGCGCGACATCGTTTTCTCCGAAAAGGAGAGCTCGCTCCTGGAACAGGCATCGGTCATTTCCGCCTCGCTCTCGGGCCTGGACTCGCTCACCGGCGACGGCGCGACACAGGTCATGGAACTGCTGGGCCTTTCGGGGCTCGAGCGCATCCTGGTCACCGATGCGGCCGGGCGCGTCATCTATGACACGGCCAGCCCCTCCGCCGAGGGGAAGCTAATACTCATCGCCGAGGTCACGCTCGCGCTGGGCAGCCAGCGTGTGTTCCACTCGAGCTTTTCAGACGGGGCCTTCCTCTCCCGCGCGGCGATGCCCATATCGCGGGACGGAGCCGTGGTCGGCGCTGTGTACCTGTTCGAGCGCGACACGGAGCAAGCGGACATCCTCCTCGCCTTCCGCGACAGGCTCGGCACGGTCTCAGTCGTGGCCTTTGCGCTCGCCTGCGCGCTGACGTTCGTATTCACGCGTCGCTTCACCGCGCGCATAACGCGCCTGTCGCAGGCCATACGCACCGTGCGCGAAGGCGACTACGCCCAGCGCGTCACGCCCGACGGCAGTGACGAGCTCACAGAGCTCTATGCCGACTTCAACTCCATGACTGAGACGCTCCAGAAAACCGAGGAGCAGCGCCGGCGCTTCGTCTCCGACGCCTCGCACGAGCTCAAGACCCCGCTTGCGGCCATAAGGCTTCTGGCAGACTCCATAACCGAGACGGAGAACATCGACCCCGACACCGTGCGCGAGTTCGTCCAGGACATCTCCAGCGAGGCCGAGCGGCTGCAGCGCACGACCGACAAGCTGCTGAACCTGTCGCGCCGCGACGACGGCGCGCGCGGCGAGTACGTGGACGTGGACGTCGGCGAGACCGTGGAGAGCACGCTGCGTCTGCTCGTGCCGCTGGCCGAAAAGACCGGTGTGGAGCTGCGCCACAGCGCCGAGCCCGGCTGCGTCGTTTCCGCGCCGAGCGACGACGTATATCAGGTCATCTTCAACCTCGCCGAGAACGCGATAAAATACAACGTCCCCGGCGGCAGCGTGGACGTGTCCGTAAAGCGCGACGGGGCGCGGATAGTGCTCGCCGTCGAGGACACGGGCATAGGCATCCCGGAAACCGACCTACCCAACATCTTCTCGCGCTTCTACCGCGTGGACAAGGCGAGAAGCCGCGAGCGCGGCGGCTCGGGGCTGGGGCTGAGCATAGTCCATGACGCCGTGGCCGCGCTCGGCGGCAGCATCGCCGTGAGTGCGAGAGAGGGCGGCGGCACGCGCTTTGCCGTGACTCTCCCGGCGAAGGCGGCAAAGGAGGGCGGCGAATGAAAAAGCTCACTTTGGCCCTGGCCGCGTTCTGCCTGCTCCTGCTCGCCTCCTGCGGCCTCGCGGGCAGCACTGTGGAGGTCTACCGCGCCGTCTCCCCGTACTACCTCACCGGCGGCGCGGCGATAGAGAGCGAGCGCGTGAGCGTCGACACGTCCCTCGGCGACATCGACGCCGCCGTCGCGGCCTTCAACACCGACACCAGCGACCCCGAGCTCGTGCGCGCCCTGCCCGAAGGCGTGAACGTGACCGGCTGGGAGCTCGTAGGCAGCGAGCTGCGTTTGTCCGTCTCCCCTGAGTACGCCGCCCTCACCGGGCACCGCCGCACGATTGCCGACGCCTGCGCCGTTTTCACCTTCTGCGCGATTGACGGCGTCGAGAGCGTGAGCATCTACTCCGAGGGCGTGCTGCTCACCGCGGCGACCGGCCCCGACGCCTACGTCCTCGACGCCGGAGGGTGAGGCTTTTCCCCGGCGCTTGCCGGGGGGCACATACTGGGGCGCTTTCTTTTGTCTTGCCAAAAGAAAGCGTCCCAGACCCCGAAAGAAAGCCGCTTTGGTGCTCAACGGCACGAAAGGGTGCGCTTTAACCCAAGTTTGTACAGGCTTTACAGGCTGGCATCCCTAAACTTGCATTTAGTTCCCGCGTCGCCGACCGCAGTTTGGCGCTAACGCGCCCGCCGCTGCGTGGGAAGTTTTCGTTACGCGGCCTGCGGCCTCGCAA
>CAYXVA010000103.1:0-5868 GCA_964467975.1 uncultured Oscillospiraceae bacterium
GCGTCGCCGTAGGCGGTGTTGGTCTCGGAGACCGTGCCGCCGATGGCGTCTATCATGGGCTTCCAGAACTCGGGCGGCATGTAGTTCTGATTGCCCTGCTCGCCGGTGTGGATTTTCACCGCCACCTTGCCGGGCAAAACCACGCCGAGCTTTTGGTACATGTCAACGACTTTTTCCGGGGTGAGCTCCCGAGTGAAGTAAACAGTAGCTTTCATTTGTTGTCCTTTCCTTGAAAAACTTAAAACTCGCCTATCCGCATGGGGCGCCGTTCGACGCCCCAATATAAATATTATGCGCTAAAAGCCGGTTCTTGTAAAGAGACAAAAAGCGAATTTTGTAAAGAGCGTCCTCCATAAGAAGGCGCCCGGGATATCCCGGGCGCCCTTGCGTTTTTTCGTTCAGCTTACAATGCTCGCTGCCAGCCAAACGCCGCCGTTCATGACGAATACGACCGTGTAGGCGACGCTTACGCTCTCGCCGTCCTCCTCGGGGGCGTATTCGACGTCGGCCGTGCAGGCAAAGCAGGTCGCGCCGATGGAGATGAAGCTGCCGTCGCGCACGCGCACGCGCTCGGCGGTGAGACCGTTGGCCTCATAACTGGCGTTGAGCTCGCTGAGCGCCGTGTCCAGGGCGCTGCCGTCGAGGACGAGCGCCTGAAGCGCCGTGTAGTCGGCGTCACCGCTCGCCTCGCCGGTGAGGTAGGCAACGTAGGCGTCCATGAGCGTTTCGGCGGTCTCGGAGTACGAGTCGGCGAGCGTCTGGTCGCCGGAGGCGAAGAACGCAAGCTCGCTGCCGTTCTTCACGGGCTCGGTGAGCGTGTCGCCGTCCGCAGTCGTGACCGTGATCTCCGGCTCGACGTGCAGGCCGCTGACGCTCCAAACCTCGAGCTCGGGCAGCGTGCCGTAGTCGTCATAGCCTTCCAGGAAGGCGGGTACGGCGGTCTCGCCCTCGGCGTAGCTCTCGTCGAGCTCGACGCCGTTGACCGTGACGGTGCTGCCCTCGGGGACGAGTATGCGGTAGTCAAGCGTGCCCTCGCCGATTGCAAAGGTGACTGCGTCGTCCGTAACCTCGCCGTCGGCGGCGAGTACGCTGCCTTCGGCGTCCACGGCCGCGACCTCGACGGGCGCGTAAAGTCCGGAGACAGTGTAGACCGTGTACAGATCCCCGGCGATGTTCGCCTCAAGCTCGGGAAGGCTTTCGACGCTGACCTCGGCCTCGGAATCGACGTACTCGGCGGTGAGCTCCACGCCGTTGACGCTGACGGCGGTGCCCGTGGGGGCGGTGATGGTTATCTCGTGCGGCTGCGGCGCGGTGAAGCTCGCAAGGAGCTCGACGCGCGTGACCTCGAGGTAGTTGAAGCCAAAGCCCGCGTTGCCGTTCTCGGCGACCTCGCCGAGCGTGACGCGGCAGATGTCGACACCGCCCGCGGAGACCAAGTAAACCATGTTGTCCGCGCTGTAGCCGTCGTCCTCGCGCCAGACCAGGTCGTTTTCGCGTATCACGGATACGCACAGCTCGTCCATAAGCTCGTCTCGGGCTTCAAACGGCGTCTCGCTAATCGTGAACGCGCCGCTGACCGCGTCGGACCAGTAGTTTTCGTCGGCGAGCTGCGAAAACTCGGCCATGACGGTCTGCGGCCGCGTGGCCTCATAGGCGTCCAAATAGAACCAGAGCACCACGCATGCTGCGATAAGCACTATCGCGAGCACCGCCGTGTATATGCCGAAAGCCAGGCCGAAGCGGCTCTTCTTACGTTCGGGCTCCTCATCCTCGGGATGCACGACGCGTATCCGCTCGCGCTGAGGCGGCAGCTCAGTTTCAACCGCGGCTTGGCGGCGCGATTGCCCGCGGCGCTCGCCGGCTGGGGCCGAGGCGGCGCGGGCGTTGGGCCTCGCCTGACGTATTTGCTGGGCATGGGGCTGCTGCGGCGCGGCTTGCCGTTCCTGAGGCTGAACCGGGCGGGACGGCGCGCTTGCGGAGTGTACAACTTCGCGCTCGCCCTGGATTTCGCCGCTATTCCCCGGCCGGGCGGGACGGCGCGAAGGTTCCGGCGAGGCCTCGCCTATGTCGCGGCGCACGCTCTCAAGCAGCTTTTCGAGCTCCTCGTCGTCGGAGAGCCCGTGGAAATCAAACACGTTCTTCTCGTCGCTCATGACGCCGCCTCCTCTCCGTTATCGCTCGCCGCGGGGGATTCCTCGGGCGCAGTGCTCGTCTCGGGCTCCTCGCTCGTCTCCGGCGCCGCACTCTCTTCGGTGGTTTCGCTCGCGCCGGGCAGGGCCTCGTCGGAGACTATTATCATCGGCGTATCCGAGACCTCGGGCGTCTCGTCCTGTCCGGACGCCGGGTTGAGAATCGCGGTTTTCTCTTCGGCGGAGAGGAACAGTCCCGCTATTGCGCCGAGGCCGCGCTCGTCGGCCCACTCGTAGACGTTCGCCCGGGCGGTTTCGCTCGGCCCCTTGGTGGCGATGTACACAGCGGCTGTGAGCGCGAGCGCAAGCAGCAGGAGCGTCACGCCGATGAAGGCCAGTATATGTGCAGCCAGCTTTCCACCGCCGCGGCCTTTTTCTTTCATATCTATGTACCCCTTCCTGCACGGAAATCCTTCTTTTGCGGCCCTCGCCGCCCAGGTCACTTGTTGAAGTACCTCAGCTTGGCCGAGCCGTGGTCGACCTCTATGCACGACCACGAGCCCTGCTCGAACCAGAGGCGGTTAACCGCTGTGTCGGGCATCTCCATCAACATGCTCATCACGGTAGACAACGGCCCGTTGTGCGCGACGAGGAGCGTGTCCTCGTCGCGGGAAATCACTCGCTCGAGCACGGCTCCGACGCGCGCTTTCAGGTGCTCGAAGCTCTCGCCCGAGGGTGGCACCACCTTCGTCCAGTCGTACAGCATGGCGTGCATGAGCTCGGGCTGGCGCTCGAGCATCTCCTCAAAGGACTGGTTTTCCCACTCGCCCATGTCCTGCTCCATGAGCCCGTCGTCGAGCTCAATAGGTATGTCGCGATCCCAGAGCGCGAGCCGCGCCGTCTCAGCGGCCCGGATAAGCGGGCTGGAGATACAGCGGTCTATGTGCTCGCCCCTGAGCTTTGCGCCGACCGTGCGCGCCTGCTCGCAGCCCAGGTCGGTGAGGGCGCAGTCCGTGCGGCCGTAGAGCATGCGCTGCACGTTGCAGACGCTCTCGCCGTGTCTTACAAGGTAAATCTTCATGGGTCCACCCTTATCTCATCGACGCTGTAGCCGTCGAGGTAACGTCTTATCATGTCGAACGCGTTCTGGCAGGCGTAGAGGCGCACCTGGGAGCGGCCACGATGGGTGATGTGCTTTTCGCGCACCCAGACGTTGTCGCGGTCGGCCAGCGAGATGAACACCGTGCCCACCTCGTGCACGCCGTCGCCGTCAGGTCCGGCGAGGCCGGTTATGCCGACGCCGAGGTCGGTATCCAGCGTCTCGCGCACGCGCCGAGCCAGCTCCACGGCGACCTCATAGCTCACCGCGCCCTTCGTCGCGAGCGTGTCCTCCGGCACGCAGAGCAGCTTGTGCTTGGCCTCGTCGGTGTAGACGACCACGCCGCCGCGCAGCACCGAGCTAGCGCCGGGGATATCGGTTATAGCCTTCGTGAACTCGCCGCCGGTGCAGCTCTCAGCCGCCGAGACGGTGACGCCGCGCTCTATCATGAGCTTTGTGGCGTACTCGGCGAGGTTTGCGCAGTCCATGCCGTAGGCGAGCTGGCCGAACATGCCCTTCACGCGCTCTATCACCGGGGCCATCATCTCCTCGGCCCGCTCGTGCGTGGGCGCGCTGGCCGTGACGCGCACGAGGCATTCGCCCTGCTTGGCGTATGGGGCGAGGGTGGGGTTCGTGAGTTCCTCCATATAGTCGCGCAGCCTGTACTCCATCTCGCTCTCGCCTATCCCGAAGAAGTGTATCGTGTGCGAGGCTATGACGCCGTCGGAGAGGCCGGCGAGTATGGGCCGCACGCGGTGCTCGAGCATGGGCCTGCACTCGCTCGGGGGGCCGGGGAGCATTATGACGAGCACGCCGCCCGCCGTGAACGTGCAGCCGGGGGCGGTGCCCCAGTCGTTCCTGAGCGGAGTCGAGCCCTCGGGCAGCATGACCTGCTGCATGTTGTTCTCGGTAAACTGAGCGTAACTGCGCTCTTTCCAGAGGTTCAAAAGCCAGTCGCGCTCGCCCTCGTTGAGCTCGAGCTTTAAGCCGAAGGCCTCGGCGAGCGCGTTCTTGGTGAGGTCGTCGCGGGTTGGGCCGTGGCCGCCGGTGGTGATGATGATATCCGCGCGCTCCCTGGCGCGGCGCACGGCCTCGATAACGCGGCCCGGGTTGTCGCCCACGACGGTCTGCCAGTAGACGTTGATGCCGTACTCGCTCAGCAGAAGTGCGACGTCCGCCGCGTCGGTGTTTATCGTCGTGCCGAGCAGCAGCTCGGTGCCGACGGAGATAATCTCAGCCTTCAATGTCAATCCATATCCTTTCAACGCCGTCCACGGCTTCCCGGACGAGCGAATCTATGTCGAGCGCGCTCTCCGCGGCCTCGACGTCCTTGAGGCGCGGCTTGGTGCGCGGATGGCGCGGGGTAAACACGGTGCAGCAGTCCTCGTACGGGAGTATCGACGTCTCGAACGTGCCTATGTTGCGCGCGTGGCGGACGATCTCCTCCTTGTCCATGCCCACGAGCGGCTGCAAGATGGGCTTCATGGTCACGGCGCGCGTGACGGCCATGGCCTCCATCGTCTGGCTGGCCACCTGGCCGAGGTTCTCGCCGGTGACTATGGCCTTGCAGGAGTTCTCGTCGGCGAGTATGTCGGCAATGCGCATCATGAAGCGGCGCATGACCAGCGTGAAATATTCCTCCGGGCACTTGGCGCGCATCTCCTCCTGTATGTGCGTGAACGGCACTACCAGCAGGCACATCGGCCCGCAGCTCGGCACGAGAGCGCGAGCGAGCTCAATGACCTTCTCCTTCGCCGCCTCGCTCGTGTACGGGAACGAGAAAAAGTGTACGGGAACGAGCTTTACGCCGCGGCGGGCTATCATGTAGCTCGAGACGGGGGAGTCTATGCCGCCGGAGAGCAGAGTTATCGCGCGCCCGTTGGAGCCGACCGGCATGCCGCCCGCGCCGGGCGTGGGCGCGGCGTGGACGTAGGCGGCATAGTCGCGCACCTCGAGGTGCACGACCAAATCCGGGTGGCGCACGTCGACCGGGGTGTCCGGGAACGCGTCGGCGAGCAGGCCGCCGACGTACTGGCTAAGCTGGATGCTCGTCATGTGGAAGCTCTTGTCCGAGCGGCGTGTCTCGACCTTGAAGCTCTTGGCGTTTTCAATGTCGTCTTTGAGGTACTCGCGCGCTTTCTCGAAGATTGCGTCCTCGTTCTTCTCGCAGGCGGCGGCGCGGGTGAGCGCGATGATGCCGAACACGTGCCGCATGGCCTCGAAGGCCGCGTCCATGTCCGCCAAATCGTCCTCGGGCTCGACGTACACCGTCGACTGCACGCAGTAGACGTGGAAATTGCCGAGCTGTTTGAGCCGCTTGCGTATATTGGCGAGCAGCTTCTGCTCAAAATAGCGCTTGTTGAGCCCTTTGAGCACTACCTCGCCCTGTTTGAGAAGTATGATGTCCTTCAAAATATCACCTTTAAAGCGCTTCGCGCATAACTACAGGATATTTTATCACACCTATTCGACAAACGCAAGCGCCGCGCACCGTCACGGCGGCATACAATATCCCCCTGCGCGGAGGCTTTCGCCGCGCAGGGGGTTGTACGCTTTTGTGACGGCCTTTGCGGGCTGTGCGCTCAGGCGTTCTTGTGGCCCTTGAGGGCCTTTATGCGCTGGCTGTGGTCGAGGATACGC
>CAYXVA010000104.1:0-5855 GCA_964467975.1 uncultured Oscillospiraceae bacterium
GCTTTGCTTTTCTCGCCATCTCCCTTACCCCCTATAAAATGATTAACAACGCCAAATAGTGGTTATAATGTATTATATAACAACCTGTAGTTGTTTACAAGAACAAATATCCACCTATTAGAGTTTTATTTAACACCTCTGCGTTGTTACGATTGTTTTAGGAGGTGTCACTTATGCTTGAGAATCTACGGGCGCTGAGAAAAGCCGAGGGTGTAACTCAGCTTGAGCTCGCCGAAGCCATCGGCGTGACACAGCAGTCGGTCAACAAGTATGAAAATCACAACATTGAACCCGACATAGAGTCCTTGAAGCGTATAGCTGACTTCTTTGATACCTCCATTGACTATATAGTAGGACACTCTGAGCTGCGTTTTCGGCCGGAAGAACTCGAAAATTACGCGCTCAACGATGAGGAGGCTCGGATGATTGCGGCTTACCGCAGGTTAACGTCTAAGCAGCGCTCTTGCGTGGACGCGGTTATGCGCGCCTTCCTCGAGCCGTGATACAAAAAGTTCATCTGTGCATCACAACTTAAATAAAACGTTCACTTCGCATTAACACGGCGTAAACATTTGACGGCTATACTTTGCGCATACCGGGTGACCGGAAAATGTGCAAAAGGAGCTCAAAATCATGAAGAAGTTTATCACCGTAGTCGGAACCGCCGCCGTCGTCGTGCTGGGCACTCTGGGCATCAGGAAGTTTGTAAACGACCGCCGCGCCGCGTAAGTCTGGCCTTTTTCCCCGTGCTGTGCTACAATGGTCGAAACTACAGCGAAGGGACGATTTACATGATACGCAAAGCCACCGCCGCCGACATCGACGCCGTCGAGGCCAGCTATAACGAGGTCTTTGACCGCGAAGCCGAGACCGGCTCCACCACCAGCTGGATACGCGGCGTCTACCCCACCCGCGAGACCATCGAGCGCGGCGTCAACGCCGGGACGATGTACGTCTACTACATCGGCGAAAAGCTCGCCGCGAGCGTCATACTCAACTCCTACCAGCCCGCCGAGTACTACGAGATACCCTGGGAGTATGCGGCCCGGGACGAGGATGTGCTGGTCATACACACGCTGGTCGTCTCGCCGGCCACGTCCGGGCGCGGCATCGGCTCTGCGATGGTCGCCTTCGCCGAGGGGCTCGCCTTTGGCCAGGGCAAGAGCGTCGTGCGCCTGGACACGAACGTCATCAACCTCCCCGCCCAGCGGCTCTACACAAAGCTCGGCTTCCGCCTGGCCGGACGTCACCACGCCCTGCACGAGGGCACGCTCGACACCGAGTTGGTGTACATGGAGCACCGCCTGTGAGCGCAAAAAAGCGCACGCCTTTCACGGTGTGCGCTTTTGCGTGTGCATCCCCTGACTGGAACCCACCCAATTATTGATTATATCACGCATCAATTTGCTGTGCAAGATGCAAACAAAATTTTCGTTGAACTTGCTAAATTTGTGAAGTAAGCACATTTTTTGTTGACATTCGGCCTCGCTGATGGTATATTGTGATCAGAAGATAAGCGAAAGGCGACAAGCAAGGGCAAAAAGCACAACAGGACTTCGTTGAGAGAAAGTCAAAAAACAGCAATTGCCTGCCACATCAGGGCAAAGGCAAGCGCTCAAGGCTAAGAATCTCAGAATAAAAGTCCAACACTGCAAGCAGCCTTGAGCCAAGCCACCGCCTATCGGTATCGGTAATAATCCAGTCAGCGAGCTGTACGGCGAGATGTGAACGGTTGATGGATGACAGCTGAGCTTTGTTGAAGCACTGTGAAGAAGCAATGTAGTTTTTTGAGGAGCATACCTGGACTGAGTTCAAAAAGCCGTAATCAGTGACGCGATGGAGCCGAGATTACCGAAATCTGTAGAAAGAGAGGTCAAATTGATGTTAGATATCAAGAATCATAGCATCTGACCCTTATCTGATTTTTGATAGCTCACATTCAAAGGAACCAAACATAAGCGCAGCAGACAGAGGCTGAAATTTCTGCCGGACAGGATTCTCAAGTGAACGATGGTTCAGAGAACCGAAAAAACTGTACCGGCCACAAGACAAACAGCAGCTGTGCATTGAGTTCCGAAAAAGAGTGAAGCGCTTGAAAAAATACAGATAAGGGTCAGATGTTTTTTTGTGTGCGCCGCCCTCGGGGCGGTTATTTTCTGCCTTCACGCGCCGCGGCATCTTTTTTCCCGCCCATCACGAGCAGCGGTACCGCTACTTTTTCCGGCGCTTGAAGCGGTTTATTATCGGCAGCTCCTGTTTGGCGCTGGATATGTAAGCTCGGGCTAGAAGTTCCATGCTTTCGGTGAAGATGGCGCGCTCGTTTTCGTCGCTCAGGAGGTCGCGCGCGGCGGTCAGGGCCTTGCGTATGCGCTGCTCTGTGAGGTCGGTGAGCGTACGCGCGCCGGTGCTCTCGAGCGCGTCAAAGACGGCGTTCACCAGGTCCTGGCGCTGCTGCAAGTCCAGCCGCGAGGCCCAGTCGCGTATCGCGTCGCGGTAGACGCGCGTGCGCAGCGCGAGCTTGTCGCAGCGCACGAAGCGCGTACCCAGCACCTGCCAGGTGAAGCCGTTGTGCGCCGAAGTGCCCGTCTCGTTGCTCTCGACGATCTCGTACGGCACGTCGTTCACCAGCACCAGCCCAACCATGGCGTACTGCGGCACCAGCTTGTGTATCCGCGCGCGTATGCGCTCAAAGCCTGGCAGGCCGTGAGCGCTCTCGCGGAAGCCGGGGCCGTCGTAGTTGTAGACGTCGAGGATGCGCTCCTGGAGCTCCTCCGGCGCGTTGATAGCGGCGAAAACGGAGAGGTTTCCTCCTTTGGAGTGCCCGCCGACGCGTATTTTCCCGCCAAAGCGCCAACCTGCGCGCTTCAGGTACGCCGCGGCGTCGAGCTGCGCCGGAACGGCGTCGTGCGCGCTCATGTTGAAGTCCTCACGCCAGGCGGCGATGGTGTCGTCGGTGCCCCGGAAGGCCACAAAGCGCGTGCCGTCCGGCAGCGACGCCGTCAGAGCGCAGAACTGCTCGGCGTTTGAGTCGTCCACGCGGTTGACGTAGTCATAGACGCACATGCCCTCGAATCGCCGCGAGCCGAGCAGCTTTTTGGCCATCGTCACCGTCCCCGGCGCGAGCAGCACGCCCAGGCGCACGTCGCTGTCGCCGTGGACTTCAAAGTAGCGCGCCACGGCTTCGGCGAGCGGTACGCCGCCTTCAGACGGGACTATGTCCGTGAAGTCCAGGCTCGTGAGCTTGCAGATAATGAGCCCGTCGACCTCGTTGAACGGCGAGACGGAAAGTGGCACGTCGCCGCGCCAATCGAGATAGTCTATCGCGTTCGCCATTACATGTGCTCTATCGCGTGGAGCATGTACGGGTTGTTCGCGCGCTCAATCGAGAGGCGCGAGGACATGTCGTGCCCGGGGAATACGTCGTAATCGCCCGGCAGGTCGGCGATGCGCTTGAGGCTCTTGAGCTCCTCGTTCATGTCGCCGCCGGGGAAGTCCGTGCGGCCGCAGCTCAGGCGGAAGAGCGTGTCGCCGGTGAAGAGCGCGTCCTCGCATATCAGCGTCACGCCGCCGGGGGTGTGGCCCGGGGTCTCCATGACGCGGAAGGTGAGCGAGCCAACGTGCACCTCGTCACCCTCGCCGTAGAAAACCGCGCCCTCAGGGGCCTTGAAGGCCTGGAAGCCGGGCACGCCCTCGCCCTCTTCCTTCTTGTTCACGTACAGCTGCGCGCCGGTCTCGTCGAGCACGTCCTTGAGCGCGCCGACGTGGTCAAAGTGCGCGTGCGTGAGCATGACGGCCGTGCACTTGAGGTTGTTGTCCTCGAGATAGCCGAGGATGGTGTTCGCCTCGGCGCCCGGGTCTATCACCGCGCACTCGAGGCTGTTCTCGTCGGTGACTACATAGCAGTTTGTTTCGAGGTGGCCGACGGGAAGGGTTTTGATAAGCATAGCGTGCCCTCCAAATGGAAAAATGAATAGTGAAGAATGAATAGTGAATAGTTGTGGTGTCGCGGAATTTGTCAAATTCCGCGACAAATTACATCAAATCTCAGAGCTCGGCGGTATCTATCAGTATTGTCACAGGGCCGTCGTTAATGCTCTCGACGAGCATATCCGCGCCGAATTGCCCCGTCTCGACCTTGAAGCCGCGGCTGCGGCACTCGGCTATCACGCGCTCGTAGAGCGGCACGGCGGTCTCGGGCCTCGCCGCGCGCGTAAAGCCCGGGCGGCGTGACTTGACGTCGGCGTCGAGCGTGAACTGGCTTACGACGAGCAGCTCGCCTCCGGCGTCGGACGGGTTCACGTTCATCTTGCCCGCGCCGTCCTCGAACACGCGCAATCCGCAAATTTTGTCCGCGACCTTGTCGGCCTCTTTCTCTGTGTCGTCCACATTCACGCCCAGCAGCACAAGGAAGCCCTTCCCTATGCTGCCGACAGTCTCGCCGGCGATGGTTACGGACGCAGATTTGACTCTGGTTACTACGGCTCTCATGAGCTTGCCCTCCTAACTTCTTTTACGCCGCGCACGCCGGCGAGGCGGTTCATTATGCCGCGCAGTTCCGCGAGGTCCTTGACCTCGACGGTCACGACGGCTATGCTCTGCTCGCCCAAATCGCGGGCGGAGAGGCTGCGCACCTTGGCGTTCATGGCGTTGAGCACCGTGGCGATGTCCATTACGAAGCCGCCGCGCGCGCCCGCCGTGATGTGCAGCGTCGTGGGGTACAGATCCGTGGTGTGGTCGGCCCAGCCGACGTGTATCCAGCGCCCGTCGTTCTCCGAGAGCTGGCGCTGGCGCTGATAGTTCTGACAGTCCGTGCGGTGTATGCTCACGCCGTTGCCGCGGGTGATGAATCCGATTATGTCGTCGCCGGGCACGGGCGTGCAGCACTTGGAGAACTTGATGAGGCAGTTGTCCAGGCCCTCGACGAGGATGCCGTGTATGGCCTTTTGCGGACGGGCAGTGCGTTTTTCCGCCTGCTCGTTTATCTTGTCGAGGACAGTCTTTTTCTCCGGCTTGCGTATGCGCGCGAGCTCGTCCTTGACGCGGTTTACGCTGCGTACGGCGGTCTGTCCGCCGTAGCCTATCGCGGCGAAGAGCTCGTCGAGGCTGGGGACGGAGAGCTTCTTGAGTATCTGCGGGAGCACGTCCTCGTCAGTCACGTCGCTCATGAGCAGCCCGTTGCGCTTGAGCTCGGCGTCGAACATGTCGCGTCCGCGCTGGATGTTCTCCTCGCGCCGCTCCTTCTTGAACCACTGCTTTATCTTCGTCCTCGCGCTCGAGCTCTTGGCGAGCTGCAGCCAGTCGCGGCTGGGCCCAGGCGCGTTCTTGCTGGTGCGCACCTCGACGATGTCGCCGTTTTGCAGCACGTGGTCGAAGGTGACAATACGCCCGTTTACGCTCGCGCCGACCATGGAGTTGCCGACGCCGGAGTGTATGGCATAGGCGAAGTCAATGGGCGTCGCGCCCGCGGGGAGGTTTATGACGTCGCCCGAGGGGGTGAACACGAACACCTCGTCGGCGAACATGTCTATCTTGAGGTCGTGGACGAACTCGGTCGCGTCCGTCTCCTGCTGCGCTTCGAGCAGACGGCGCACCCAGGCGAACTTCTCCTCGTCGCCCTCCTTGACGCCCTGCTCGCCGCTCTTGTACTTCCAGTGCGCGGCAACGCCGTACTCCGCGGTGAGGTGCATGTCCCAGGTGCGAATCTGCACCTCGAATGGGATGCCCTCGCTGCCGATGACCGTTGTGTGCACGCTCTGATAGCCGTTGGGCTTGGGCGTGGAGACATAGTCCTTGAAGCGGCCGGGCACGGGCTTGTACATGTCGTGTATCAAGCCGAGCGCGTTGTAGCAGTCGGG
>CAYXVA010000105.1:0-5838 GCA_964467975.1 uncultured Oscillospiraceae bacterium
TCCATCTCGCAGCTCGGCTCGGTGAACGGGAAGTGGTGCGGGCGGAAGCGGGTGACGGTGTTGGGGCCGTACATCTGCACGGCCATGTTGTGCAGCAGGCCCTTCAAGTCGGCGAAGGTGATGTGCTTGTCGACGACCAGGCCCTCCATCTGGTGGAACATCGGGCTGTGCGTGGCGTCGACCTCGTCCTTGCGGTAGCAGCGGCCGAATACGGCGGCGCGTATCGGCAGCTCGCGGGTCTCCATGATGCGAGGCTCCATGTTGCTCGTCTGCGTGCGCAGCAGCGTGCGGCTCTCCTCGTCGAGGTAGAAGGTGTCGGTCCACTCGCGCGCGGGGTGGCCCTCGTCGGTGTTCAGGCGGTCGAAGTTGTATATGCTCTCCTCGACCTCGGGCCCGTCGTCGACTTCAAAGCCCATGCCGACAAATATGTCCTTGAGCTCGTCAATGACGATGTCCATCGGGTGCTTGTGTCCGCCCTTGACGCGCTTGCCGGGGAGAGTGACGTCCAGCGCTTCGGAAACGAGCTGAGCCTCGAGCGCGGCCTCCTCGAGCGCGACGCGCCGGGAATCGATGGCCTCTTCAAGCTGGGAACGGACGCTGTTCGCGAGCTGGCCCATCGACGGGCGCTCGTCGGCGGACAGCTTGCCCATCTGCTTGAGTATCGCGGTGAGCTCGCCCTTTTTGCCCAGGTATTTGACGCGCAGCGCGTCCAGCGCCGCCATATCCGCGGCCTGCGCGACGGCCTCGAGGGACTCCTGAGCGAGCTTTTCGAGTTGTTCTTTCATCTGACTTCCTCCATTGCGAAAACTTAGAGCCTATTGCAGGGCGAAAAAAATCCTCCCGTCCCTTCAACAGGGACGAAAGGCTCTCTTCCGCGGTACCACCCGTATTCAGCGCTCACTGCGCCGCACTCGTGACGGCTGTATCGGGCCGTGCCCGCCGGTGATTGGCCGGACGCTCCGGGGCGAACAGCCAGCTCAAAACGCATGGGGCTTCCAGCCTCCGGCCCCAATTCTCTGACACGTTTTTTTACGCTGACATTTTCCCTTTCACAGCGATATTTCTGATTCAACTAAAATATACTTATATCACATCGTCCGCCGGAAGTCAAATGAATTGACGAAATTATTTGGGAAATGTTATAATGGTCACCATGGACATTAAGACAGCTCGCTTGAACGCGCCGGGCCTCTTGCCCCGGAGGGCGCGCGAGAGCTCGAAACACGACTATGGCCGGCTGCTCATAGTGGGCGGCAGCGTCGGCTATTCAGGGGCGCCCACGCTCGCGTCCCGCGCCGCCGTGCGCGGCGGTGCCGGGCTCGTGCACCTCGCGGTGCCACGCGATATCTACACGATCGCCGCCGTCAAGAACGACGAGGCCATGGTGCACCCACTTCCCTCAAACGCGGCCGAGGGCACGATATCGGCTGGGGCGCTGCTGCAGCTCGAGCGGCTCGCGGAGCGCTGCGACGTGCTGGCCATAGGCCCCGGCTTGGGCCGCGGTTACGGCGTCGTGAAGGTCGTGCGCTCGCTCGCCGGGAGCTTTGCGGGACAGCTCGTGTTCGACGCGGACGCGCTCTGGGCGCTCTCGCAGCTCGAGCCTGACTTCCTCAGCCGCCTAAAAAAACCCGCGGTGCTCACGCCGCACGAGGGTGAGTTCAAAAACCACCTGGGCGGCGACCTGTCCGCAGGGCGGGAAGAGGCCGCGTACCGCTATGCGTGCGAAAAGCGCTGCATAATGGTGCTCAAGGGCGCAAATACGGTCGTGGCCTTCCCAGACAGAGAAACTTATGTCAACCAAAGCGGCAATCCCGGCCTCGCCCGGGGCGGCAGCGGGGACGTGCTCACGGGTATCATGGGCGCGATGCTCTGCCAGTTCCCGGCGGAGAAGGCCGTGCCGCTGGCCGTATACTTGCACGGCCTGGCGGGGGACATAGCCGCGGAGAGACACGGCGAATACGGCATGACTATCACCGACGTCATTGATGCGCTTCCGGAGGCGATGAAGCTCATTACGGAGGAGTAGATTGCCATGCGAAGGGCCGCTTTGGCTATCATGACGGGCGCAATGCTGTTTGCGCTCACCGGCTGCGGCGGAGGCGGCGCGGCCTCTATGGACGCGCTGCGCGAAAACCTCGCCGCGGCGGAGGAGATCTCTGTGTCGGCGGTGGTCAGCGCCACCACGGACGGACGGTATACCGAATATACGCTCGAGTACGTCTCGAACAGCGACGGCTGCACGGTCAGCGTCACTGAGCCGGACGAGCTCGCGGGCGTCACGGCGAGCTTTGATGAGGCCGCGGGCACGCTGAAGTATGACGGCCTCGTGCTCTCCTTTGAGGTGCCGGGCAGCGTCACGCCGGTTACGGCGCTGCCCACGCTCATAGCTGCGCTGACGGATGCCTACGAGACGATAAGCTGGACGGAGGGGGAGAACACCTTCGTCTCACTGGCAGCCACCGACAGCCTGACAGTGACGTTGGAGCTCGACGCCAGGGGCACACCCGTTTGGGCCGAGTTCCTGGAAAACGGCGAGAGCGTATCGACCTGCGAGATAACGCAATTTTCTTTAACCGAGGCGTAAAAATGGCATTTGAAGATAAACGCACCTGGGCGGAGATAGACTTGGCCCGGCTGGATGAAAACTATAGGGAAATACGGCGGATTTTACCGCAGGGCTGCCGTTTTGCCGGTCTGTGCAAGGCCAACTCCTACGGTCACGGGGCGGCGCCCATCGCGCACCGGCTTGAAAAACTGGGCGCGGAATACATAGCTGTGAGCTGTTATGAGGAGGCCGCCGATTTGCGCGCATCGGGCGTCGGCGCGGACATACTTATTCTTGCGCCGAGCCCCGTGTTCCTCGCGGGGAGCATAGCCGGCCTGAACTGCACTCAGGCCATAGGCGACGTGAACGCCGCGCGCGGCATGAACCGCCAGCTCGCCGGTACGGGGCGCACGCTGCGCTGCCACCTGAAGCTCGAGACGGGCATGGGCCGCACTGGGTTCAATGTGAACTCCGAGCGAGAGATGGCCGAGGCGCTCGAGGCGCTGCGGCTTCCGAACCTCGAGTGGACGGGCGTATTTTCGCACTTTGCCGTCTCCGACGAGCCGGATTCGGACTTCACGCTCTCGCAGTTTGCGCGTTTTGAGCGCGCGATTGCTGAGCTGGAAGAAAGTTCTGGCCGCTCGCTCGGGATTAAACATTGCGCAAATTCCGGCGCTGTGGTAAACTTCCGTCAGACATGTCTCGACATGGTGCGCCCGGGGCTGCTGCTTTACGGGCTCTATCCGGGCGCCGAACGCGGCGGACTTAGCCTCAGGCCGGTCATGAGCGTCAAAACGCGCGTCGCGGAGATAACTAGCCACCGCGCAGGGGACACGATAAGCTATGGCCGTTGCTTCACCTGCGAGCGGGACATGAAGCTCGCGGTGATTCCCATCGGGTATGCAGACGGGCTCCACAGGAGCCTCTCCGGCAAGTTCTCCGTCTCAATAAACGGCGAGCGTGCGAGCCAGGTCGGCACCATCTGCATGGACATGTGCATGGTCGACGTGAGCGAGATGCCGGGCGTACGCGTGGGCGACGTGGTAACCGTGTTCGGCGACGACCCCACGGCGGACGAGCTGGCGAACACGGCAGGGACAATCTCCTACGAGCTGCTGTGTGCGGTTTCGCCGCGCGTACCGCGCGTATATTTGAATGAATAAACCCGGAATAAGCGGACGATAATAGTACCGGCGGACATACGGCGGCGCAAAGCGCGGCCGGGCACTCCGCCGCCCGGGAGTACATATTATATGAACGGGCACCTTTACTGAAAGGGTGGTACTATGTTGAACCCCAACCCCGTACACCGGGGAGACATCTACTATGCTGATTTGAGTCCCGTTGTGGGCAGCGAGCAGGGCGGGCTCAGGCCCGTGCTTATCGTCCAGAACGACACCGGCAACCGTCATAGCCCAACGGTAATAGCCGCCGCGATAACCTCGCAGACCGGCAAGGCCCGGCTCCCGACGCACATAGAGCTCTCGGCGAGCAACTACGGGCTCAGCCGCGACAGCGTGGTGCTCTTGGAGCAGATACGCACTCTGGACAAATCCCGGCTCCGCGAGCGCATGGGCAAGCTCGACGGGCCGACAATGGACCGCGTAAACGGCGCAATAGCCGTCAGCTTCGGCCTCGCTCAGTAACCGAGGGGCCGGAGCTCGTCAAGCACGTTGCAGAAAAAGACCGCGTGGGGGAGTCCCACGCGGCGTGCAGGAGGTACATAGAAATGAAGAAAAAGCTCATAATCGCGCTCGCCGCGGCGCTTGTGCTCGGCTGCCTTGGAATAGGCGCGTGGGCGGCGGCCAACTACGGCACCGAATCCGACCCGCTCGTGGCCATGAGTTACCTCACCGGGGTTGAGACGCGGCTCGAGCGCGAGTTCAACGCGGCGCTTGACGAGGCCGTGGGCGATTTGGGCGTGGCCTCCGGCGCGTTTGAGAGTGTGAGCCTTTCGGAGAGCGGCGTCACGTTGGGCCTGGGCGCCGAAGTCCTGTGCCTGGAGAGCGGCGCGAGGGCGACGGGCACGCTCGTCGACGCCACGGCCGGCGGCGTCCTCAACGCCGGGCAGGCGCTCGAGGCGAACCATCTTTACATAGTTGCGGACAGCGGCACCGTGCTCGCCGGGCAGGTGACGGCGCTTGTACGCGGCGAGTATACTGCGAGCTGACTTGCAAGGCGATTGCGCCCCGGGATTTACCGGGGCGTTTTTTGCACGCGCGGAACATATTCCACGGCGTTTGCGTCTATGATATGCACACGGGTGAATTTCAAATTCCCGTTTATGAATTGTTCAAAGATTGCTTAAAAACTGCGCACGAATATCTGATATACTTAGTGCGCCGGCCGGGTATTCCGGCTTATGCCGCACAAGAAAGGACCATAGCAGTCATGGGAAATGAGCCGCCCTCCAACGGGACTTCAAATATACGCGGCGCTGTGGGCAAAAACCTGAGGCGCTTTATACAGGGCATGCTGATTGGCCTTGGCGCAGTCCTGCCGGGGATATCCGGCGGCGTGCTTTGCGTTATCTTCGGCATTTACCAGCCGGTTATGGAGCTGCTGTCCAGCCCGTTTAAGAACTTTAAGACGCACATACCCAAGCTCGTCCCCGTACTGCTGGGGATGGCGGTGGGCTTCCTGGGCGTGGCGGGTATACTGTCCTTCCTGCTCGAGGCCTACCCCGACCCGTCGGTCTGCGTGTTTGTGGGTCTGATTGCCGGTATGCTGCCCTCGCTCTTCCGCGAGGCCGGAGGTCAGGGGAGAGGCCGCAGTTCATGGACGGCGATGATAATCGCCTTCGCGGTCGTGCTCGCGCTGTTGCTCGGGCTGGACAAGCTCTCCGTTACGATAGAGCCGAATTTCGGCTGGTACCTCTTCTGCGGCTTCTGCCTGGCCCTGAGCGTTATCGCGCCGGGCATGAGCTTTTCGACGCTGCTCATGCCGCTCGGGCTGTATACGCCTTTCGTCCACGGCCTGAGCCATCTTCAAATAGGCGTGCTGCTTCCGGGCGCGCTGGGCGCGATAGTCACGGTCGTGGTGTGCGCGAAGGCGGTGAACTACCTCTTCAAGCGCTTCTACTCCGTGGCCTTCCACGCCATACTGGGCATCGTCATAGCCGCCACGCTGGTCATAATCCCGTTCGGCAGCTTCGCTGCGTCCGGCGCATCCTTCGCCGTTAACGCGGCGTGCATCCTGGCCGGCACCGCCGCCGCGCTCTGGATAAGCCGGTTCAACGCGCGGCACAGCGCTTAAAACGCAGTAACAAAAAGGGCACCCTTGCAGGGTGCCCT
>CAYXVA010000106.1:0-5796 GCA_964467975.1 uncultured Oscillospiraceae bacterium
GACCTGCTCGTTGCCCATCTGGCCGGCGCCGATCTTGCCCTTGAAAATGCGGCTCGGGTCGGTGGCGGCGTTCATGGAACCGGCGTGGCGGTGCACAGGGCCGGTGCCGTGGCTCTCCTTGAGGCGGTGGGCGCCGTGACGCTTGATGACGCCGGCGTAGCCTTTGCCCTTGCTGATGCCGGTGACGTCGACGCGCTCGCCTTCTTTAAAGACGTCGGCCTTCAGGACGTCGCCCACGTTCAGCGCGGAGCAATCCTCGAGGCGGAACTCATGCAGGTGGCGCAGATTGCCGGCGCCAGCCTTGGCCAGGTGGCCGCGCTCAGGCTTGGTGAGCTTGCGCTCAGAGACTTCTTCAAAGCCTAGCTGTACGGAGTCGTAGCCTTCCTTGTCGGCCGTCTTTTTCTGGACGACGACACAGGGGCCGGCCTCGATAACGGTGACGGGGACGACCTTGCCGGCCTCATCGAAGATCTGCGTCATGCCGACCTTCTTGCCGATGATGGCTTTCTTCATTCTATTTCCTCCTAACGGTTATTGGTTGAAGCGGCTCATTGGGCTGTCCGCTCCAACATGACCCTGCCCGTTCACGCAAGTCGCGGGCAAGCGGGTTAACAGATTAATTGCGCTCTCAGAGCTTGATTTCGATCTCCACGCCGGCGGGGACCTCGACGTTCATCAGGGCCTCGACGGTCTTTTGAGTGGGGTTCATGATGTCAATGAGGCGCTTGTGAGTGCGGCGCTCGAACTGCTCGCGGCTGTCCTTGTACTTGTGCACAGCGCGCAGGATGGTGACGATCTCCTTCTTGGTGGGCAGAGGGATAGGACCGGACACCTTGGCGTCGGTGCGGCGCGCAGTCTCGACTATGGTCTCTGCGGCCTTGTCTATCAGCTGGTGGTCGTAAGCCTTCAGCCTTATGCGGATCATCTTCTTGTTGCTTGTTGCCATGTTTTTTCCTCCTGAAATCGTACTTAGGCGGCCCCAGGGCCGTCCATTGGTACGGCGAGCAAATTTTCATACACGCATCCGTGCGTATCAGGCTCCGCCCGAAAAACAAACCGGCTTTTGGCCGGCCGCTTCCCGCCGGACGATATACGCCCGTGTACGGAAAAAAGCTCATCCGCCCGATTGTGCGCGTTCCCCGCGCCGGACATACTCCACGGAAGTTACCGGTAAACACCGCAATCTCCCGCTTCATCGCATACTGCGCCCCTCACAGGCGCTTTGATATGATATCAATTACCAACCCGGTTGTCAAGAGTTTTTTAGTATTTTTGCGAAAAATTTCGCAAGAAATTTTGTTGATTATTTTTTCTCCGCCTACGCGCGCCCAGCGTCATGCAAAAACTTCCGGAAAGTGCCCGGGAGGGCGCAGTTCCCCCGGGCACAGGCACGCTTTCGTCACTTAATCTTCCGGCATTCGAGGTAATAGCGCTTTTCGCGCGCCTCTCCTATCGAAAAGCTCTTTTTCGGATACGGGCCGTGCTCGGCTATGTAGGGGAAGAGCTCATCCTTCTCCAGGGCCGGCAGCATGACCGCGGCCCCGCCCCGCTCGCGCACAAGCGCGGCGCACTCTGCGTCGCCGTGTACGTAGTCGACCTCGCCCCCGTACTGCGCGATAAGCTCGCCTATCAGCTTGTCCGTGTACGCGACAAGCTCGCCGAGCCCAAGGCTCGTCCCGAGGTGGCGCACCTGGCTGCCGGTGACGACCCGCACCACGCTCACTGCGCCCTCGGGGCACCCGGCGGCGAAGGCCTCGGGCAGCCTGTCCGCCGCCGCACCGGTTACGAGCCGGTGTATCGGCTTAAAGTCCAGCGCCGGGTCATACATGTTCACTATCTCTGCGAGCGCATACCGCGCCGGGTGCGTTTCGCGCTCCGCCTCGCTCAGCGTGGGCTTTATCTGCTCCCAGCAGCGCTTTGCCGCGGCGAGCGAGTGGTTGCCGTCGCCCATCGCGAACTTTATCTCGCCCGGCAGCGCGTCGAGCTGCGAGAGTACGCGCTCGGCCGCCTCGCCGCACACGCGCTCTGCGCGTATGTGCCCGCCGCCGAGCATGAGCTCAAAGTCGTAGAGTTCTTCCCCACCCGCGGCTGAGGGTATGAGCGTATTTCCCGGGTCGTTTATAAACACCATGATGTGCGGCATCTCAAGCGAGGCCCCGGCCCTGACCGCCATGCGAGCCGGCAGCCGGGACTCGATCGTCCCCTCCGTCGCGCGCACCGGCGTGCTCGTGCCCTCGCCCCAGTCGTAGCACTCCAAATCGAGCTTGCCCGCCAGCCCGCGCCGCACTTTGCCGGTCGGCAGCGTGCGCTCTACATATATATAACTGTTCTCCAGCGTGCGGAAGAGACCCTGGTTTACATAACTCTCCATCGCCCTGTATATTTCACTCTGCGCGGCCTGTTCGTCGATGCGGCCGAGATATGCCTCAGGCAGCATGAGGCGCAGCGTGCTCGGCGCCGTGCCGACTATGCGGTCGGCCTCGGCCCAATACTCCGGCTCGCTGGTGAACTGGTCGCAGGCGATGCAGCTCCACTTGGTCATGTCCACGCCCTCGCGAGGCAGCAATATGTCCGCGGGTGTGAACACGCCGCCGCGGGAGAGCAGCGCCTCCATGGCGATGCGCGACCACCCCTCCATCTCCGAGGCATATTGCGGCAGCTCGGAAATTTTGAGCCACATGCCCTCGAGCTTGTCCGTTTCGCGCACGGCGACCTCGCCCGTGACCTCCATGCGGAAGAGGAAGCCGAGGTGTACGCGGCTGACCTCGTCGCCCTCCTCGTTTATGACGCCGAGCGGGGTGAGGGACACAATCTGCTCCACGCCGACCTCCTCGGCCACCTCGCGCTCGAGCGCGCGCATGAGGATGCCCTCGCGCCTGTCGTCGTCCACGCGTTCGATGTGCCCGCCGACGCCCAGGCTGAGCTTGCCGTGCAGCCGCGCCTCGCCGCCCTTGTTTAGCCGGCGTGTGGCATACACCTCGCCGCCGCGCGTGACGGCGACATAGGGTATGATCTGGCGGTACGACGGGTCGGTCTCCATGTCCGGCCGGGGCAAAAACTCGTGCTCGCGCTCGACGAAGCCAAGTATCTCCTCTCCGCAGCCGGTGATAAGGCCGTATCTGTTCTCTATCCAGGGCGCGAGGCCCGCAGTTTTCACAACCAGAATGTCGCTCATGTCTTACTCCTTTGCGCATTGACTTGCGCGCGTATTTAGACTAAAATGCAATTAAGAAGATGATAACACAAAAGGAGGCAAATGCAAATGCCGAACATCGCCGAATCCGAATATTTTTTCACCTCCAGCGAGGGCAAAACGCCCATACACGTGCGCGAATGGACGCCTGACTGCGACTTGAACGGCGTCGTGCAGATTTCACACGGGATAAACGAGTACATAGGCCGCTACGAGCCCTTCGCGCGCTATCTCGCCTCAAAGGGCTTCGTCGTGGTGGGCAACGACCACCTCGGCCACGGTCAGAGCCTGCTCTCGCCCGACCGGCTGGGGTACTTTGCCGACAGCGACGGCTGGTTCCACGTGGTCGACGACGTCGAGGAACTGCGCCGCCGCACTCACGAGAAGTACCCCGAGCTCCCATATTTCATACTGGGCCACTCGATGGGCAGCTTTGTCGTGCGCACCTGGCTTTCGCGCTGCCCGCAGAGCAAGGTCACGGGCGTCATACTCTCCGGCACGGGCCGGCCGCCCGCGCCTATCGTCGCCGCGGGCAGGCTCGCCTGCGACGCGGATATGCTCAAAAACGGCCCCATGCACCGCAGCAAGAAGATATATAACCTCGCTTTCGGCGGGTACAACAAGGGGATTGAGCCGCTTCGCACAAGCTACGACTGGCTCACGCGCGACGAGGCCATCGTGGACAAATACGCCGCAGACCCGCTGTGTACGTTCATCCCCACGACCGGCCTCATGCGCGACATGCTCTTCGGTCTGGGCCTTCTGAACCGCTCCGACACCATCAACAACATGCGCCGCGACACGCCGATAATCTTCATGAGCGGCGACGCCGACCCCGTAGGCGGCTGCGGCATGCAGGTCGCGAAAATCTACCGCGACTACGTCCGCGCCGGCTTCACCGACGTGGCCTACAAATTCTACGAGGGCGCGCGGCACGAGATTTTGAACGAGACCAACAAAGACGAAGTCTACAGCGACATTCTCAACTGGCTGTTCGCAAAGCTGGACTGAGCTCCGGCAGCATTGCGGCCGGTCTGCCCGCGAGCGTCGCTTCACCGCCCGGAGGGCGAATAAAGCGCAAAAACACAGCAAAACTCCCCGGCTTCCCGGGGAGTTTTTTTGTGGTTTTTACGCCGTTTCCGACGTGTTGTTCAGTTGTTTTCAGCCGCTGTAGGCGGTGCTCCACTCCTGTTCGAGGGCCTCCCAGTCGCGCTCGGAGAGCTTTTCGGTCCATTCCTCGACAGTCTCGCCACTCACACTAATCCAGTCGTAGTCGTGGCTGTTGGTGGCCTCCTGCATGTCGGCGTAGTACCAGGCGCCGTAAATGTTATCGGGCCAGGTGTTCATGACGCTGGTGCTGAGCAGATAGTCCTCATGCGGGACACGGTTCAGTACGCGGTTGACAATGGTCACGGCCTCGGCACGGGTGATGTTGTTGCTCGGGCGGAAGCTGCCGTCCTCATAGCCGTCGACGAGACCCATATCCACCGCGGCCTGTACGCAGTCGGCGTACCAGGCGGAGTAGGAAACGTCGCTGAACGCGCCGCTGTAGCTCGCCGTGTAGTCAAAGAATCGCGTGGCGATGGCCGTGAACTCGGCACGGGTTATCGGGTCGTTCGGGCGGAAGGTGCCGTCCTCATAGCCGTTGATAATGCCCATATTGCTGAGCGTGGAGACGGCGTTGTTGTACCAGGCGTCGGACGCAACGTCGGAGTAGTCGTTGGTCTGGCTCCAGTATTCGGCACGCGTGTCGTCCGCCAGCAGGCGGAAGAAGATTGTGGCAACCTCCGCCCGGGTAATGTTGTTGCTTGGCCTTATCGTCCCGTCCTCATAGCCTACGATGTAGGCGAAGTGGTCGGTAGAGTTCAGCCAGTTTGCGACGTAAACAGTGTCGTCATCGTCGCCATCGTCGTCATCGACCGAACCGCTGTAATCCCAGTCGATGTCTACAACCGTCTTCTCTGTGTCACTTCCAACGGTCTCCCCGTCAACTTCCACGATCGCGGTGTTGTCGAGAGTCTTGTTATTGCGCACATAGTTCCAGAGGAAGGTTCTGGCAACGAGAATGCTCGCGGCGCCGCTGTCATCTATCGTGCCTCCCCAGCTCCCATTGCCGAGCAAGCGGGCGCCCTCGTCTACTATGGTGTACTCAGTGCCTTCTTCGCCCGTCACCGTAATTTTGTATATCAGTGTAACGCTGTCGCCCTCGTCTACGATAACAGTGCCGTTGTGGAAGGTGGGATAAGCAATGCCGTAAGTGCGGTAGGTATTACTGGTAGTTACCAACGTCTTGGTGATGGTGGTAGCTATACTATCGTCTTTATTGTATATCACGTAAATCGTGTCGCCATTGGAGACCTCTGTGGGCAGTGTGGTGGACGACTCGTTGTTCACCGTGTAGCCCGCGAATGTCTTCGTTTCAACAGAATTCACCGTGTAAGTGCTAGAGCCTGCCCAAATGGCTACTGTGACGTCTTCACTGTCAAGCAGCGTGCCTTCGGTGCTGTCCACGCGGTACTCCACAGTATAGGTCAGGTTTGTCGTCTGGCTATCGTCTTTATTGTATATCACGTAAATCGTGTCGCCATTGGAGACCTCTGTGG
>CAYXVA010000107.1:0-5745 GCA_964467975.1 uncultured Oscillospiraceae bacterium
AAAAACCTGCTTTGGCCTGATTGCCACAGCAGGTTTTTCGACTAGCTGAAGCCGTCTGCTTACAGCAGACGGCTTGTTATTTTGGAAGCCATATTGAAAGATAGCCACATCTGCCGGCAAAGCAAGCTGCCTGGCAGCTATAAATAGTTGCAGCAGCGGCACAGTAAAATTGAAAATGCCGTGTCGAGCGCGTTTACTGCTTCGACTTCCAGCCCAGCAACAGTGCGGAGTTGGCAATAACTAGCACACTGCCCGCGTTGTGGACTAGGGCGCCGATGACAGGGCCTAGTAGGCCGGGGATAGCGAGGCCGATTGCGAGGAAGTTCAGACACATCGAGAACGTGATGTTGATTTTTATCGTGCGCATCATGCGGCGGCTGAGCCGCAGCAGGTGCGGGAGCTCGGCGATGTCGTCGTTTACCAGGGCTATGTCAGCCGCGTCGATGGCAATGTCGCTGCCGATGCCGCCCATGGCAATGCCCGTGTCGGCCCGCTTGAGCGCGGGCGCGTCGTTTATGCCGTCGCCTATCATGCACACGCCGCCGTGTGCGTGGTACTCGTCTATGTACCGTATTTTGTCTTGCGGTAAACACTCGGCGTGGACTTCATCTATGCCTACGGCCGAGGCTATCGTGTGCGCCGCCCCGGCGTGGTCGCCGGTGAGAAGCACAGGAGTGACCCCTGCGGCCTTGACGCCGCATATGACCTCCGCCGCATCGTCCCGGAGCGTATCCGCAAGGGCTATGAACCCCGCCGCGACGCCGTCCAGCTCGAGAGTGACGGTCGTGCAGCCCTCGTCGGTATAGCGCCTCGCCGCCGTGGCGATCTCGTCCGTGACCGCCGCACCGCGCCCGGCGAGAAGCCTGTGCCCGCGGACTGTAGCACTGACGCCCTGACCGGGTATCATCTCGAAGCCCTCGCTCCCAGGCACGTCCAGCCCCGCGTCACGGCAGCAGTCGACGATGGCGCGGCCCAGCGGGTGCTCGCTGCGCGCCTCCACACCCGCCGCGAGGGAATAGAGCTCCTCGTCCGTTACGCCTGGCACGAAGCTCTTGACGGCTTGAACGCGCATCTCACCACGCGTGAGCGTGCCGGTCTTGTCAAAGCAGACGTGCGAGACGGCCGCGAGCCGCTCAAGCGCGTTGCCCTCGCGCACCAGAAAGCCGTGTTTCGTCGCGTTGCCAATCGCGGCCATGATGGCCGTCGGCGTCGCGAGCACGAGTGCGCACGGGCAGAACACGACGAGTATGGTCACTGCGCGCAGGATTATCCCCGTGACGGCCCAGGTGATTGCCGCCGCCGAGAGGGCAATCACGACTATCCACGTCGCCCAGCGGTCCGCGAGGCCGACTATCTTGGCCTTGCCCGCGTCAGCACTCTGCACAAGGCGCACCATGCGCTGTATGGAGCTGTCCTCACCCACGCGCGTGGCGCGCATATCGAAGGAGCCGAACCTGTTTACCGTGCCGGAGCTGACTTCGTCGCCAACGGACTTGTCGACCGGGATGCTCTCGCCGGTCATGACGCTCTGGTCTACGCTCGTCTCGCCGGAGATTATGATGCCGTCGGCAGGTATACTCTCTCCCGGCAGCACGCGCAGCACGTCGTCCACACGCACTTCCATCGCCGGTATGACCTCCTCGCCGGAGGCGGTAACGCGCCGCGCCGTCTGCGGCGTTAACTGCACAAGCCGCTCTATGCCCGCGCGAGCCTTCGCCACGGTCAGGTCCTCGAGCAGCGCGCCGAGCTGCATGATGAACGCAACTTCGCCGGCCGCAAAGTCCTCGCCGGTTATGACCGAGGCTATGAGCGCGAGCGAGACGAGCACGTCGGCCTTTATATCGAAGGCTGTTACAAGGCCCACAATGGCCTCAAGGATTATCGGCACGCCGCAGAGTATTATCGCCGCCCACGCCGCGTCAAAGGGAAGAGGGAGTAGGTCAAAGAGGCTTATGATAAGGGAAATACCGCCTATTACCAGACAGACAACCTCCCGCTTCATCCCGCCCCATTCCAGGAACGCCTCAATTGCCGAGGCAAACTTATCTCGCGCGGTTCTCATTTTTATCACCTCATATACCTATAGGGGTATAGGTATATGATAGCGTATCCTAACTCGCTTGTCAAGCAAAAATCTGCACCCCCATCAAACAGACGCCGCCCACGCGCATGATAGGAAGGCGCGCAAAAGCCAAAATAAGTATGGCGCACCGGCCAAGGTGCGCCACTTTCGGTATCATGCCGTGACGGAAGCTGTAATATGCCCCGGTAAGGTTTAATATACACGCACAAGCGCGCGTATACGGCCCTTGCGCGTCTCGCCGGCGGCTTCAATGAACGCAAACCTCCCGTGCCCGCGGACGGATATGATGTCGCCCTCCTTCGCGGCGAGGCCGCTCGAGCGGGGCGGAAGCGAATTTACAAGCACCAGCTCGCGCTCAAAGAGTTTCTGCGCGTCGCCGCGCGAGAGCTTGTACACGGCGGCGACGAGCGCGTCAAGGCGCGTGGACTGCACGGTCACGCTGGTCTCTTTCGGCGGCGAGGGCGGCGCGACGGACGAGGCCACGCACTGCGCGGCGCGTATCTGCGTACGCCGCACCTGTGTCAGCTGGTCGATAATATACGGCGCTATCGTGTCCAGGCAAAAGAGGTATGCCCGCTTCCCCTGTATGACGATATCGCCCATCGTCTCGCGCCTGATACCCAGGGCCATAAGCGCGCCGAGGTAGTCACGGTGGGTCAGAGCCTCGGCGAATTTCTCGTTTGCAGGGCGCAGCTCGAGGCATACGACGCGGCTATCCCACTCGCACCCATCCCAGGGAAGGAACACGGCGCAGCGGCGCTCCGCCTCCGGGTAGCCGCCGTCAAATATGTACGGCTCAAGCCGCATCTGCGTCAGCGAAAGCTGTTCAGCTGAGGTCAAAAACTCGCTTTCAACCGCCTCTGAGCGCTTCTCGGCGCGGCGCGCAAGCTCTGTGAGCCGCTTTTTTGTAAGTTCCAGTTCGTTTTCCATGCGGATAGTATAAATCCTGCCTCTTTCGCCGTCAATACCAGGCACGGCATTTTGTCGAAGTTAGAATTCATTGAACTTTAACAGATTTTCACAGGATTTTTAACTTTACTTTAAGACGCAAGCGTATAATACCAACACTCTGAGTAAAGGAGTCAACTATATGGACACGAAAAAACGTGTAATTTCAATACTGGCCGCGGCGGCGCTTACTTTGTCGCTGGCCGCCTGTGGAACAGAGACGGTCACCTCGACCGCCAGCCCCTCACCCAGCGACAGCGCAGGCTCCGGCACGACGTATGCCGACGAGCGCGAGCTCGTGCTCTCCGACGACGGTATCACACTCGACGGCCAGACGATAGCCGAAGAGGACGTCGGCGACGTGACCGTCAGCCACGACATAGTCTACTATGAAGAGGGTATGGGTTCCGACTACGGCGAAGGTACCGAGGCCGACGAGCACACTGCCGAAGAGGCCGCGGCGAACACCGTGGTCACTATCCGTACAGCAGGTACATACCGCCTCAGCGGCACGCTGTCAGAGGGCCAGATAGCTATTGACCTGGGAGATGACGCCGAGGACGACCCGGATGCCGTCGTGACGCTCATCCTCGACAACGTAAATGTCACATGCACCGTTGCCCCGGCGCTCATATTCTACAACGTCTATGAATGCGGCAGCGACGACGAGGCCACGGCGACCGCCGACGTTGACACCTCTGCGGCCGGCGCCAACGTCATTATCGCCGACGGCAGCGAGAACAACTTTACCGGCTCGCATGTCGCCAAGATTTACAAAGAGGGCACCACCAGCAAGCTGCACAAGTATGACGGTGCGTTTTACAGCAAGATGTCTATGAACGTCACCGGCGAGACTCTGGGCGACGGCGTACTGAACATTGTCGGCGACAACGAGGGCCTCGACACCGAATTGCACCTGACCATAAACGGAGGCATCATCAACATCGAGTCCCAGGATGACGGCATCAACACCAACGAGGACAACGTCTCCGTCACTACAATCAATGGTGGTACGCTCAACATCAACGCCGGCCTCGGCGACGAGGGCGACGGCATAGACTCCAACGGCTGGGTTGTGATAAACGGCGGCAACGTCTTTGCCAGCGCCAACGCGGTCGGCGGCGACAGCGGCATAGATGCCACCTTGGACATCCAGATCAACGGCGGCACTGTGATTGCTCTGGGCAACATGTTCGACACCATCTCTGCCGATTCCGCTCAGAATTACCTGACTATAACACTCAATCAGGGCGTTGAGGCCGGGCAGACGGTCGAGTTCACAGATACCGACGGCAATACGTTGTTCAGTTTCATAGCCACCAAGGCCGCGACGATGATCCTGCTCTCGAGCGACAGCATCACCGATGACGGAGAGTACACCCTCACCGTCGACGGCGCTGAGCGCGAATACAGCGCCGAGGGCATGATGATGGGCGGCCCCGGCGGCATGGGCGGCGGCACGTTCATGGAGCTCCCCGAGGGCCTTGATGATTGGCTCGCGAGCGACGACAATATTCCCGACGAGATACGCACGTGGCTTGAAAACCTCTCCGACATGCAGAACAACATGCCCGCCGACGGCGACTTCGGCGGCATGGACAGGCGTGACAACGGCCAGACTCCTCCCACTGGGGACAGGGCGCCTGACGGCGCCGCAGCAACGGCCTGACGAAAGAAAGCTGAGACGAAAAATCGTCTCAGCTTTCTTTTTACCCGTAATAAATCAGCATACTAAGCCACGCTGTGCAGTCACCGCGATTCCGGTACGAGTGCTCTGTGCCGGCCCGGAAGCGCAGCGAGTCGCCCGCCGAGAGCAAAAAAATGTCGCTGCCGGCGCATATCTCCACCTCGCCGGCAAAGACGGTCACATATTCCTCTGTTCCCGCCATGTGCGGCTGTGCCTGTAGGAAGCCGCCCGGTTCAATGCGTATTTGGTAGGTTTCAAAGTGCCTGTCCTCCTGGAAGGGGAAGGCGGGATAGTTGAAATACCGCCCTCCGCCGCCGACGAGCGGCTCCACCTCGTCCGCGCGTATCAGCAGAGGCGCGCTCTCGCCCTCATCCATAAGGCTCGTAAACGAGACCTTGTAGCCGTTCGCGATTTTCCAGAGCACGGATATGGTGGGGTTGACGTCGCCCTTTTCAATCTGGGCAAGCATACTGCGTGACACGCCCGTCTGCTGTGCCGCAGCGTCAAGCGTGAGCTTCCTGTGTTCTCGTATTGCCTTGACATTTGCGCCTATAATTTTTTGCAGTTCCACTGTAAACCCGCCTTGACAATATAATGGACTAATAGTATATTATACAGGAATCAACATATTAGAATTTGAGTACATTATATCATCACAGTGTGGGGTGGTCAATATGTTCAGCTGGCTCAATTTCCTGTCGTATGCGGTGGTGACGGCAGTGACGCCGGGGCCGAACAACCTTATGAGCATGTCGAACGCCGGACGGATTGGGTTCAGGCGCGCGTTCCCGTTCAACCTGGGGATCTGGGCCGGATTCACGCTTGTCATGCTTTTGTGCACACTCTTTTGCGGGGCGTTGTCGGATCTGATACCTCGTATACGCACGCCGATGCTGCTCGTCGGAGCGGCCTACATGCTCTATTTGGCGTACAAGACCTTCAAAAGTCCTCCGGTTGAGGGCGGGGAAGGGCAGGGAGGGGCCGGATTTGTCTCCGGGCTCGCGCTGCAATTTGTGAACCCTAAGAT
>CAYXVA010000108.1:0-5680 GCA_964467975.1 uncultured Oscillospiraceae bacterium
GGGCGTAAGTCCGGCGTTCTGAGAGTAAATCCAGCCCTCCGGCGCGTAGCCCTGGTCGGCGTACTTGGTGAACACGCCCACGCACTCTATGGGCGTCTCGGTGTTGATGATGCCCTCGGTGAGCGCAGCGAGCGCGGTGAGGGGCTTGAAGGTGGAGCCGGGGGCGTATACGCCGTTGAGCGCGTAATTGTAAAGCGGCCTGGGGTCGTTCGGGTCGTCGGAGACGGCGTTGAGCTCCTCCCAGTCCTCATAGACGCTCGAAGCGTCGAAGGTGGGGTAGCTCGCGATTGCCAGGGGGTTGCCGCTCTTGACGTCCACGACTACGACGGCGCCCTCCTTGATGTCCTCTTTAATATCCTCGGTGCGTCCTTCCTGCTGAGCTTGCAGGTTCTCCTGATTGCGCTGCTGCTGCAGAGCGATGATGCCGCTCTCGAGCGCGCGCTCGACGGCCTCCTGGAGCTGGATGTCGATGGTGAGGTAAATGTGGTTGCCCGGGACCGGGTCCGCCGTGTAGGTGGTGTTTATAATGGAGCCGCTGCTGTTGCGTGTGACGCGGCTTGACCCGTCCGTGCCGTGCAGCCACTCCTCAAAGGCGAGCTCGGCGCCGTACTGGCCCACCTTCGTGTCGTAGTTGTAGCCGCTGTTGTCGCCGACCATGTACTGGGCCATCTGCGTGTCGGTCATGTTGCCGATGTAGCCGAGGATGTGCGCGGCGTACTGGGTGTTGTATTCGCGGACATAGCTCGACTGCACCTCGATGACCGCGCCGACCACGCCCATGATGTCGCTTATCAGGTCGATGGACGCATCCTCGACAAAGATGTAGTCGGAGGTGTTGATGGCGTAGCGCACGTTGAGCGCGTAGCGTATGGCGCTTATCTTGCGCATGTCCTCGGACGAGTAGGCGTTGTCTATCTCATATCGCGTGCGGAAGTAGCTCATGAGCTCGACGGCGGTGGTGTCCTCGTCGAGGCCGTGCCTCGTGAAGTAGGCGTTGAGCAGCGTGCGCTGGAAATCGGTCATGGCCGTGTACTCGAACGGCGGCGAGTCCGTGATGGGCAGGTCGTCTATGAACTCCGCGCCGGAGTCCTCGACGATGTTTACCATCTCGAGTATGAGCGCGTTCGGGTCCTCGACCTCGTCGCCGAAGAGGCGAGTGGTATTGATGACGAGGTTGTAGCACTCGCGGTTGCTCACCAGCACGCGCCCGTAGCGGTCGAGGATGTTGCCCCTCGCGGCCGTGACGGTCTGAGTGCTGGTAATGCTGTTTTGGCTCTCGTCGTAGTACGCGGCGCCCTGAACGATCTGCACCTTGTAGAGCGTGCCCACGCACAGGGCTATCAGCAGCGCGACGACAAGCCCGAAGGCGACAACCCTGGAGGTCTTTATCTTGGTTCCCATAGTGTGAGTATCCTTTCTCCGTGGTCTCGGTCTTACACTATACCTTACACTTTACACTTTCTTTTTCCCTATGGCCCTGCACGGGAAGTACAGCGCCGCCGCCATCGGCAGTGACCAGAGTATTTGGACCAGTGCCGTCCAGAGCATGGGCGCGAGCGCGTTCCCGGAGAAAGCAAGCCCCAGCACCTGGAAGAATGCGGTGGCGGCGAAGGCCGCAAGGCACATTATGAGGTAGGCAAACAGGCTGGCGTTCACGAACCAGCGGGAGAGCACTCCGGCGAAAAAGCCTATCACCGGGAACAGCGCGGTAAAGAGCGCGACATTGACATAGCTTATGTCGCACAAATACCCGGCCACCAGGCCGAGAGCCGCACCCCACACGCCGCCCTCAAAGGCGCCTATCGCCACGACCACCGCGGGCATAAAGAACATCTTGACGCCGAAGAGCGTGATCGCGGAAAAAATGTTGTCCTGAAAGAACTCCGCCACCAGAATGTATATGAGATACAGCGCTATACGTCGCAGCTTTTCCCGGTCAATTAAGTCCCTGAGCATGTCAGCCCTCCGTTGACGGCACGGGGCTCTCCGTCGGTGTCGCGCCCGTATCCTGGGCGCCGCCCTGCGAGCTGTCGTTCGACGAGGTGTTGCCGAAGTCGGTGATGATGAACACCTGCACGAGAGAGTCCAAATCCGCCGCCGGGGTGATGATGCCGTACTCGGTCTGGCCCGCGGCTTCGGTCTGTATGCTCGAGACGGTCCCCACGACGAGGCCCGAGGGGATGAGCCCGCCGGAGCCGGAGGTCAGGATGTCGTCGTCGAGGAAGAGCTGCGCACCCTCAGTCAGCCAGGTCACCTGCGCCTGGCCGCGGCTCATGAGCGCGTAATCGCCGACGAGCATGGCCGCAGCGCCGTTTGTGCCGACGAGGACGCCTATCGTGGTGTCGACGTCGATGATTGTGCTGACGGTCGCCGAGCTCGTGCCGACCTCCGTCACCTGGCCCACAAGCGCGCCGGACTCGGTTATGACCGCGTTGCCGACGGCGATGCCGTCGTTGGAGCCCTTGCTTATGACAAAGCTGCTGTTCCAGTTGGAGGGGTTCCAGGAGGTGATGCGCGCCTGCTCCATGACATAGTCGGCGTTGTCCTCGGCGAAGCCCAGCAGTTCCTCATAGCGGCGGTTCTCCTCCACGGCCTCCTGGCCAGCGCGGACCTGCTCCTGGGCCTCGGCCAGCTCGTTTCGCGTGGCTTCGAGCTCGGCCTTGAGCTGCTCGTATTCAAAGATGTAGCCGTATATGCCGTCGAGCAGGCTGCCCGCCGCGGTCGCGGCCTTGTTGATGGGCTCGCGGACAGAGATGATTATGTTCGTCAAAAAGCCCGCGCTGCCGCCGAGTATCTGCGAGGACACAGACACCACGAGTATGACGGCCAGCACGATGACGGCGAGGCGTATTCCGTTTTTCTTGAGGTATTCCTTCACAGCAGACTCACACCCAGTTCGCTAAGCATGCGGCCGAGCCTGCACATGGGCAGGCCCATAACGTTGAAGAAGTCGCCGGTTATCCCCTCGACAAAGAGGCTGGCCAAGCCCTGCGCGCCGTAGGCCCCGGCCTTGTCCATGGGCTCGCCGGTGGCGACGTAGGCGGATATCTCCGCCGCCGTCAGAGCCCTGAAGCGCACGGCCGTGCGCTCGGCCGAGCAGAGCACATTCCCGCCGCGCATGACCGTGACGCCGGTGAACACCTCGTGCTCGCGGCCGGAGAGGCGGCGGAGCATCTCCTCGGCCTCGTCCGTACTGTGCGGCTTGCCGAGGATGTCCCCGTCGAGGCAGACAACCGTGTCCGCCGCTATTATGACGTCGTCCGGGGCGCATTGTTCCGCAACCTCCAGGGCCTTGGCGCGGGAGATGGCCATGACGGCCTCCTGTGCACCCGCGCCCTCCGGCACGTGCTCCTCGCCGCGGGCGGGGATTATCTTCATATCCTTCACTCCGACGTTCTCCAGCAGCTCACGCCGCCTGGGAGACGCGGAGGCGAGTATTATAGACATATCATTCAACGCCTTTTACATAGAATCCTCGCGTGAGGCCGTTCGGCCTGTACGAGCTGAGTCCCATGCAGGACTTCGTAACCTCGACGCACTCGCGCGCGCCCTCGTTTGTGAACAGCAGACGCATCCGGGACACGCCCGCGCGCTGTATGTCGGCGCGCCGGTCGGCCATATAGACCTTGTCCGAGCCGTAGACCGCGTTGCGGCACACGTACTCGCGCATGACGGGCATGACTCGGCCGTAGGCGTCGGAGAGCTTTATCCCGCTCTCGCAGACGCAGCGGCGCGCGCTGGCCTTTATTATACAGCGCTCGGTCAACATGGCGGGCAGTCGCCCGTAGACGAGCATCTCCACGTCTATGGGCTTTGCGAGCTGCTTTATCTGCTCGAGCTTGAGCTCAAAGCTCGCCGTCACGCTGAGAAGCCCCGCGCCCGCGGCGGCGGCGACGGCGTAGGAGTTGAAAATGTTGAGCCCGTAGTCGCCCCGGGCCTCCAGCCCGGCCATGCGCGCTATCGCCACGTGGCCGAGATTGCCGACGAGCGCCTGGGTCACGCCGAGCGCGTGCACGCGCTGGAGCAGCGTCCCGATTGCGGCCAGCTCGCTGTCGTGTATGACGCGCGGGAGTACCGCCGCGACGGTCACACCGTTTGCAAAGAAACTGTCGAGCGCGTGTCCGGCCTCGGTTATCGTCTCGAGCGGCATGTACAGGTAGTCGGGTTTGAGCTCGGCGAGCTCGTCCGAGAGCTGGGCCGGGCGGAGCACCTCGACGCAGGTCTCGAGCTTGTCGCTGGGCACGTCTCCGCCGGTCGGGGCAGGCAGGGCGCCCGTGCTCCGCTTGGGCACCTCAGAGCGCTTGAGCGTGAGCTCGTGCACCAGCTTGGCCCTGGCGGCGTTGAGGGCGTCCGGCGGCACACGGCAGCCGGGCGGGACATAAGTCATGACGCGCTCGCAGTGGTAGGGTGTGCCCTTCGTGCGGCGCATCTCGTTCGAGGCCGTGGCAGCCGTGAGCTCCACGCCGGGTACGTCGCCCACGACGGGGCCGGTGTACTCGGCCCGGTTGCCGTCGGAGTCCTGCACGCCCGCCAGCAGCGGCTTGCCGGGTTTGGCGGCGACGAAGAAATTCACCTTCACGCGGCGCAGCTCGCGGTTCCCGTAGCCGCGGCGTACTAGGTTCATGGCCCGCTCGGACGCGCGCATGTCATCACGCTCGGGGTCAAACGGGACGCCGGCGGCGTCCTGGGTCTTGCCGTCCAGGTACGCGTCCGTGAACTCGCATCCGGCGAAGAGGGTGTTGAGCTCATCGAGCTCCTGGCGCGTCGGGTTGCGCTCCTCGCGGGAACAGGCCGAGCACACGCCCGTTACCCCGGCCAGGCGCTCGGGCCGCTCCATGCGGCCTATGACCGCGCACTGCACCCCGGCAGCGGAGAGCTCCGGCAGACGGGGGAGCAGGTTTACCGGCTTCGTGGAGAGCGGATAGTCGTCCATGCGGCCGCCGAGGCTGTACCTGGCCTCGCAGACGCGAGAGCAGTTGCCGCGGTTGGCGCTGCCTGCGCCGCCCAGCGCGGAGAGCCAGCACTGTCCGGACCGCGCCGGGCACAGTTCACCGTGCACGCACACGGCCAGCTCCACGCCCGTGCGGGCGCTGAGCGAGCGTATCTCGCCGAGCGAGAGCTCCCTCGGCAGAAAGACGCGCGAGACACCGAGCTGCCTTACGGCCTCGATGCCCGCGGCGTTGTGCAGCCCCAGCCGCTCACCGGCGAAGATAGGCACCTCCGGCGCGGCAGCCCTCGCGATGGGGATAAAGCCGAGGTCCTGCGCAATCAGCGCATCCACGCCCAGGTCTGAGGCGCGCCTCGCCAGCTCGGCGGCCGCCGCGGCCTCGGAGTCGGCCACCAGCGTGTCGAGCTCGGCGTAGATGCGGCAGGCGCGCACGCGGCAGTAGCGAACAGACTTCCTGAGCGCATCCTCAGTGAAACCGTGCACGCCGCTCCCGCCAAAGCGTATATAGATTGCGTCGGCCCCGCTCTGCACGGCGGCTATGACCGCCTCCGTGCTCCCGGCGCAGGCTAAAACCTCCAGCATCATGTCTCTCCCGTGAAACGAAGTGATTACAAAACGTTTACGTTATGCTAACGATACGGAAATCATTATATCACAATAGCCCCTCTTGCTACAAGTTAAAAAAAATGATAGAATATGTGTCCAGACTATTACGACTCAGCAAAGGAGAAA
>CAYXVA010000109.1:0-5602 GCA_964467975.1 uncultured Oscillospiraceae bacterium
CAAGAAGATGCGGCCGTTTTTCGCCTGTGCAGCCAAGTGTGACCTCGACGCCCAGGGCAGGGCGCTGCTGCCGCAGGCGCTGCGCGATTTTGCGAACCTCACAAAGAATGTCACCGTCGTCGGCTGCGACGATCACGCGGAGCTGTGGGACAGCGATGCGTGGCTGCCGGTACACGCCGAAGAGACGACGCCTGAGTACATCGCGTCCATTATGAAGGAGCTTAATTTCTGATGAACGGCCACATACCCGTGCTGCTTGAAGAGTGCATCAAGTATCTGAATATAAAACCCGACGGAGTGTATGTCGACGGCACGCTGGGTATGGGAGGCCACTCCGAGGCCATATTGCAGCGCCTGACGACGGGCCGGCTGATTGCCATCGACCGCGACGCCGTGGCAATTGAGCGCGCGGGCAAGCGCCTTGCGCCGTATGCGGACAAGCTCACAATCGTCCACGGCAACTTCCGCGACCTCGACGCCATACTAGACGAGCAGGGCTTGCAGGCCGTCGACGGCATGCTGTTCGACCTCGGCGTCAGCTCGCCGCAGCTCGACGAGGCCGACCGCGGCTTTTCCTACATGACCGACGCGCCGCTCGACATGCGCATGGACTCGAGCGACAATATCGACGCCTGGTTCATCGTCAACCGCTGGCCGCAGGAGAAGATTGAGCGCATACTTCGCGACTACGGCGAGGAGCGGCACGCGGCGCGCATTGCCTCGAAAATCGCCGAGAGGCGCGAGGAGAAGGAAATCCAGACCACACTCGAGCTGGTGGACGTCATAAAAAGCGCCATGCCGGCGTCGGCGCTGCGCGAGAAGCAGCACCCGGCGAAAAGGAGTTTCCAGGCCATACGCATAGCCGTGAACGACGAGCTCAACGCTGTGCACGCTCTCATGGACGACGCGCCGGACCGGCTGAAGGTCGGCGGCAGGCTGTGCGTTATCAGCTTTCACTCGCTTGAGGACAGGATAGTGAAAAACGCCATACACGCCCGCGAGGGCGGCTGCACATGCCCGCGCGAGGCGCCTATATGCACATGCGGCTTTGTCCAGACGCTCAAAAGCGTCACGCGCAAGCCCATCACCGCAGGCGGGGAGGAGCTTGAGCTCAATCCGCGTTCGAGAAGCGCCAAGCTGCGCGTGGCGGAGCGGGTATGAGATACGACCTTGCAAACCAGCCGGCCGAGGCCCAGGCGTATTCACACGTCTCGGCTGAGAGACGCGTATATCGCAATCGCCGCCGCGCGGGCGTGAGCCCGCTGCTGATTGCCGTTGTGCTGCTCGTAACCGCGGCGATGTGCGTAGCGCTGCTCATGGCGAGGGCCAGGATAACCGCGCTGTACGATGAGTGCAGCACTCTGGCCGACACGATAACCGAGCTCGCCGACGAACACGCCCGCCTCACAATTGAGTATGAGAGCCTGTACTCGCTCGAGGAGATTGAGGACTACGCGCGGAACGTGCTGGGCATGGTCCCCGGGACGGGCGGATGAACACAAGACAATAGCGCTCCCGGGGTTGTCCCCACCTTTTCGGAATTTTCGCGGCCTTTATGCAGTATGATTGTACTGCGGGCCGGACGGCGTTAAGCGGCGAAGACCGTCGCGGCCAAAAATTCCGGACGGGAGGTCTGCATATGGCTACGTCTCATAAGGAGAGTCCGCGTGAAGGCGCGCCCAACAGAATGATGCTTCGCCGCACACTGTTTCTGCTCTCGGTGTGCGGCGTAGCCGCTTTTGCGGTGCTGGCCGGCAGGCTCTATCAGTTGCAGATAGTGCGGCATGACGAGCTCGAGGCGCGCGCTATAGCCCAGCAGGTGCGCGAGACGACGGTGAGCGCGCCTCGAGGTACGATTTACGATGCCAAGGGCGAGGTGCTTGCCATCAGCGCCGGCGTGGATACGATTTATCTGAGCCCGGCCGAGATAGCGCAGTACGGCGAGGACGCCGAAGCGATAGCAACCGGCCTCTCCGAGATTCTCGGAGCGGACTACGACACTATCTATGCCAAGACACAGAATACACGCTCGTGGTATGAGGTAGTAGCTCGCAAGGTGGAGGAGGACGTCGCGACGCAGGTGCGCGAATTCAAGGCGGCCGGGGGATATAACGGCATCAAAATCGAGGCCGATACGAAGCGCTATTATCCAAACGGCAGCCTCGCGGCGCATGTGATTGGGTTCGTGGGCACAGACAACACCGGCCTCGGCGGTATAGAGGCGAAGTACGACAAGGTGCTCTCGGGCACGAACGGCTTCGTCATGCGCTCGACCACTGCGGCGGGTACGGAGATGCTCTATACCAGCTGGGAGGACTACTTTGATGCGGTGCCCGGCAGCGACATAGAGTTGACTATTGACTCCACTATACAGTATTATGTAGAAAAGCACCTCGCCCAGGCCGTGGAGGACTACGACATACAAAACGGCGCGGCTGCGATATGCATGGAGGTTGACACGGGTGCTATACTAGCTATGGCGTCTCTTGGCAACTTTGACCTCAACGACTACCAGACCATAAGCGACGAAGCCATGGCCGAAATCGACGCCACGGCGACCAGCGACGAAGAGCGCGCGGAGATGATAGCTGCGGCACAGCAGCTGCAGTGGCGCAACAAGGCCATCTCCGACACCTACGAGCCGGGCTCGACTTTCAAGATTATAACACTGGCCATGGCGCTCGAAGAGGGCGTTGTGGACATGAACTCAACTTTTTACTGCGGCGGGAGCACGTCCGTGCTCGGGCGCAGTACGCCGGTGCGCTGCTGGAAGAGCGGCGGGCACGGCTCGCAGACGCTCACCCAGGCGGTGCAGCACTCGTGCAACGTTGCGTTCGTGAACATAGGCCAGCTCATAGGCGAGGAGCGCTTTTACGACTACGCGGAGGCTTTCGGCTTTTTCTCGCGCACTGGGGACAGCTCCGTGCAGCTAACCGGCACGACGGGCATCGACCTCGGCGGCGAGAGCGGCAGCATCTGGTGGAGCGAGGACGTGTTCTGCAACAGCGAGAACTTCAGCCAGCTCGCGGCGGCCAGCTTTGGACAGACGTTCAACATCACGCCTTTGCAGCTGATAACGGCGGTGAGCGCTTGCGTAAACGGCGGGTATCTCATGCGCCCGTACCTGGTGAGCAGCATTACGAGCCCGGACGGCACTGTCACGCAGCAGGAGCCGCAGACCGTGCGGCAGGTGATAAGCGAGGAGACCAGCGCCAAGGTGCGCGAAATCCTCGAGCAGGTCGTCGGCGACAGCAGTGAGGGCACGGGCCGTAACGCCTATGTCGCGGGCTACCGGATAGGCGGCAAGACCGGTACCTCCACCAAGACGACGGTGGAGATAACCGGGACGAAGGAGTACATAGTTTCGTTCATCGGCTTTGCGCCGGCGGACGACCCGAAAATCGCGCTGCTGGTGCTGCTGGACAATCCGAGCAGCGAGAGCGGCATCTACATCTCCGGCGGGCAGATGGCCGCGCCGGTGGTCGGCAAGATGATGGCCGACATACTGCCCTACCTGGGCATCGAGCCCGAGTACAGCGAGTCGGAGCTCCAGGCCATGGACAGGGCGGTGCCGGACGTGACCGGGCTGAGCATAGCTCAAGCGCAGCGCACGCTTTCCGAGAACTCTCTGGGCTATCGCGTGATAGGCTCCGGCGACACGGTCACGAGCCAGCTTCCGGCGGCGAACAGCGTCATAGCTTCGGGCAGCGAGGTGCTCCTATACGCCGGCGCGTCGCCGACGGGCGGCGGGAGCGTCCCGGATTTGAGCGGTATGACGTACTCACAGGCGCGGCAGGCGCTTGCGGCGCTGGGGATGTTCGTCGGCTCGGACAGCTCCGTCACAGACGCCGACAGCCAGCTCGTCTCCGGACAGAGCATCCGCGCCGGGACCGACGCCGGGGCCGGCACGGTGGTCACAGTGACGCTGTATGACAACGACGAGGACCTATTGGGAATATACTAAACAACAGAAACTGGGAGGTGTTCCCGTGAAGCTCTTTGACTTGCTCCGGGATGTGGAGACGCTGGAGATTGGCGCTTCGCCCGAGCTTGAGATAAGCGATATAGCTTACGATTCCCGCAAGGTGGCGCCGGGAGCGGCGTTTGTCGCGATACGCGGCTTTGAGTCCGACGGGCACAGGTACATACCGCAGGCCGTCGAAAAGGGTGCATCGTGCATAATCTGCGAGGAGAAACCGGCTGTTGACGTGCCGTACGTCATAGTCAAAGACAGCCGCCTCGCGCTGGCCATAGCCTCGAAGAACCTCTTCCACAACCCGGGCGGTGAGATGGTCATGTTGGGCGTCACCGGCACGAATGGCAAGACCACAACCACCTATCTTGCCAAGCACATGCTCGAGCAGAAGCTCGGCGCGACCGTCGGCCTCATTGGCACGAACGGCAATATGATAGGCAACGAGTTCCTTCCGACAGAGCGCACGACGCCGGAGAGCTATGAACTGCAAAAGCTGCTGCGCGAGATGGCCGACGCCGGATGCACGCACGTTATCATGGAGGTGTCAAGCCACTCCCTGGTGCTCCACCGCGTGGCAGGGCTGCGCTTTGCCGTCGGCATCTTCACAAACCTCACGCAGGACCACCTCGACTTCCACAAGACGATGGCCGAATATGCGCGCGCAAAGAGCATGCTGTTCCCAATGTGCGAGCGGGCCGTCATAAACCTGGACGACGAGTGGTCGCAGTTCATGCTCGAGCATTGCCCGTGCCCGGCGCTGACCTTTTCCGAGGGCGAGCGCGGCGACCTGACGGCGCACGAGATAGAGCTCACCAGCTCGGGCGTCAGCTTTACCGCGGGGTATAAGGGCGAGAGCGAGCGCGTGAAGCTCGGCATACCGGGCCTCTTCTCGGTGTACAACGCCCTCGGCGTCGTAGGCTGCGGGCTGAGCCTCGGCATAAGCCTGCACGACTGCGCCGACTCCCTCGCGAGCGCGAAGGGCGTCAAGGGCAGGGTGGAGGTCGTGCCAACCGACGGGGACTACACGATACTCATAGACTACGCACACACGCCCGACGCTCTCGAGAACGTGCTCAAGAGCATGCGCCGCGTGACGAAAGGCCGCCTCGTCGCACTCTTCGGCTGCGGCGGCGACCGCGACCGCACCAAGCGGCCCATAATGGGCCGCATAGCCGCGGAAAACGCGGACTTCGTCGTCGTCACCTCGGATAACCCGCGTACGGAGGACCCGGAGGCTATCATCGCCGACATCGTCGCCGGCATGGAGGGCACGAGCACGCCTCGCGAGGTCATAACCGGCCGCCCCGAGGCGATAGAGTGGGCGATTGCCAATCACAAGCCCGGCGACGTCATAGTCCTCGCCGGCAAGGGCCACGAGGACTATCAGATAGTCGGCCACGAAAAACATCACATGGATGAGCGCGAGATAGTCGCGGACATACTCGAGAAAAGGAAGAGAGACAGATGACCATACGACTGATACTCGCCTTCGCCATAGCATTTTTCGTCTCCAGCGGTGTGGGCAAATTTCTGGTCCCCTGGCTGCGCAAGGTCAAAGCCGGGCAGTCCATACGCGAGGACGGCCCCACTTGGCACATGAGCAAGAGCGGAACGCCGACGATGGGC
>CAYXVA010000110.1:0-5536 GCA_964467975.1 uncultured Oscillospiraceae bacterium
GAAAAAAGCGCCTCCCGGAGTTTTCCGGGCGCGAAACGCAAAAAACAAAGCCGCCTTCACAGGCGGCTTTGTTTTGTTTCCGGCGTCAGATGCCCTTGAACTCGGCCTTGCGCTTTTCGAGGAAGGCGGTTATGCCCTCCTTGAAGTCGGCCGTCTTGCTCAGGTCGTCCAAATTCTGAGCCTCCAGTTTGAGATAGTCGGCCAATCCGGAGTAGAGGCTGGCGTTCATCATCTGCTTGAGCCGGGCGTAGACCATGCCCGGGCCCGCAGCGTACTTCGCCGCGAGGGCGTACGCCTTGTCGAGCAGCTCGTCGGCGGGGCAGACCTCGCTGACCAGGCCTAGAGCATAGGCCTCGTCGGCCTTCATCGTGCGGCCCGTGCTCATCAGCTCAAAGGCCCTGGCCTGGCCTATCAGGCGCGGCAGTGTGTACACGCCGCCGGTGTCCGGCGCGAGGCCGATGTTGACAAACGCCTCGATGAACTTCGCGTTGTCCGCGGCGATGGCGATGTCGCAGGCGAACACGAGGTTGCAGCCGCCGCCCGCCGCCGCGCCGTGGACGGCGCAGATAACCGGCTTTGGCAGGTTGCGTATCGCCATGACGACCTTGCCGACCTTTGTGACCAGCGGCCCCAGGCCGAAGCCAGGCTTTTCGACCTCGGCCTTGAAGTACTTGATGTCGCCCCCGCCGCAGAACGCCTTGCCCGCGCCGCGTATCACAACGGCCTTGACGTTGTCGTCGCGCTCGCACTCGCCAAGCGCGGCGAGCATGTCGTCCATGGACTCGTCGTTCATGGGGTTGAGCGTCTGCGGCTGGTTCATCACAAGGTCGGCCACACAGTCTTTGACAGAGTAGAGTACGGTTTTGTATTCCATGACAAGCTCCTTTCTAAAAAGGGGGAACCTTGCAAGGCTCCCCCTACCCTTCCGGATTTTTGCTGTATTTCGCGCCTCACATGACGGCGGCGCGCTTATTTCTTGGGCATCAGATACTTGTAGTACTTGCCAGGCATTTTCGGCTGCGAAGTAATTCCGGCAAAGCCGGTCGGATAGCGTGCGTAGCCCGCGGCGTGCACCGCCTCGATGCCCTTCGCCGTGGTTTCAATGTACTTCGCGGGCAGGGCAAAGACAAGCTCGTCGTCCTGGGTGTGGCCGAAAACGCGCTCGCCGCCGCCGGGAATCACTATCGTCGGCTCCTGGTTGACGTAGACCTTGTTGATGTAGTTGGCGCAGGCCAGGCGGCCGAGGGTGTTGCTCTTGACGCCGTCGCCGGTGTAGTAGGCGAAGCCCTGAGCCATGCGGGTGGTCTGGGCGCTGTTGCCGTAAACCAGCACGATGTCCGGCTCGAACGCCGCGCTCTCATACGGGGCAATCCAGATGGCCTTCGGCGCCTTCTCCAAGATGACGTTCGCGGCCTCAATCTTCTTTGCGGCCTCCTCGGTCCCGGCGTAGCCGGGCATTGCGACCTTGCCGGCCAGCAGGTTCTCAGTCGGCAGATAGCCGAAAGCGCAGAGCATCGGCGGACATGCGTTGTCCTCCTGGCGGAACACCAAGGTCATGCCCATACGCCTTGCCGCACTGACGCCCTGGCAGATGGTCAGCGGGTATCCGAATTTGTCCATGGGCATAATTGCGCCCTCGGGCGGTTCAGCGTCGTCAAAAACGAGCTTAATCGCGACCGGGTCGGTCTGCGGGCGTATATACTTCTTTACATTTTCAAGAAACAGCTCTTTGATTTCCATGTTGTTCCTCCTTTTGGTCGTATGTCAAAATTATTCGGCAGGCTTTGAGCTCTTGAATTCCGGCTTCTTCTTGCCGAGGAACGCGCCGACGCCCTCCGAGAGGTCCTCGGAACTGAAAGTACCGGCGGCGAGCGCCGCCTCGTGCGTCAGGGCATTGCGCAAATCCATCTGTCCGCCCTCATATATCGCGTGCTTCGCAGTGATTATGGCCGCGAAACTGTTCTTGAGCATGCGCTCAATGAGCCCGGCGCACTCCGGCAGGAGCTGCGCGCGCTCTTCAACCACTCGATTGACAAGCCCGAGCTCATAGGCGCGATGCGCGTCCACGCGGTCGGTTGTGAAAATCAGCTCTTTGGCGCGCGCAGCGCCGATGAGCCGCTGCAGCCGCTGGGTGCCGCCGTAGCCGGGTATGGTGCCAAGCGACACCTCGGGCAGGCCGAACTTCGCGTTCGCGCTCGCGACGCGCACATCGCAGCACATGGCGAGCTCGCAGCCCCCGCCGAGCGCCCAGCCGCCCACTGCGGCGACGGTTATCTTGTCGAGCGCCTCAATGCGGCAAAACAGGTTGTGCGCGGCCATGCAGACGTCGTAGTGCTCGCCCGGCGTCCTTGAAGCGAACTCTGCGATGTCCGCCCCGGCGACGAAGGATCGCTCCCCCGCGCCGGTGATTATCACCGCCTTGACCGTGTCGTCGCGCTCGAGCTTCTCCACCGCCGACGAGAGCTCCGCCATCACCTGTGCGTTGAGGGCGTTGAGCACTTCCGGGCGGTTTATGGTCAGCAGCGCAACGCGCGCGTCATTGGGCATCTTTTCAAGCAGCACTGTGCTCATAGCTATCTCCTTTGGGTAATACTACGACTCTTTCGTCAATTTTTTGGCTTTTTCTCTTAGTCATACGGCCGTCCCGAGCTGGGGCGGCCGTATTGTCAGATTCAGATTAGGTTATATCAGCTTCTTCTCGCGCAGGTCGGCGATCTTGGCGTCGTCGTAGCCGAGTACGGTCTTGAGGACGGCCTCGGTGTCCTGGCCCATGGCCGGAGCGCCGCGCCAGACCTTGCCCGGGGTCTCGCTGAGCTTCGGGGCAATGCCGAAGGCGGTGATGTCCGCGCCGACGGTCTGGTCCTCGTAGGTAATCCAGTCGCCACGGCTCTTGAAGTGCTCGTTCTCGAAGGTGTCCTTCGCGTTGTTGACCTTGGAGCAGGGGACCTTCGCAGCTTCCATGATCTGCTCGATCTCAGCGGCAGTGTGGCTCTTGCACCACTCGACGACCTTGGCGTTGAGCTCGCGGCCCTTTTCGCTGGAAACGGCCTCGGGGCCGGAGGAGCAATCCTTGTAGTTGAAGTAGTCGAGATCGAAGCCAAGGGCCTGGATGCAGCGCTTGTACACGCCGGGTCCGAAGGCGCCGAGGGCGACGAGGGCGCCGTCCTTGCTCTCAAAGAGGTCGTAGGGCTGGAACGCCGGGGAGGCGTTGCCGCTGCGCTCGGTGACCTGGCCGGCCATCGTGTAGCTGGTGTAGGTGCCGCACATGTACTGGGCCATAGCCTCGAACTGGGCGACGTCGACGACCTGGCCCTTGCCGGTCTTTTGCGCCGCGGTGTAGGCCGCGAGGGTGCCGAAGAGGGCGGCGAAAGCGGAGACAAAGTCGTTCATATAGGGCTTCGCGACGACGGGGTCACGGTCCTTGTAGCCCTGCAGATACAGCCAGCCGGAGAATGCCTGGCCTATCATGTCGTAGCTCGCGCGGTTGCAGACGCTCGGGATGCCGCCGAACTTGGCGTTGCCGAGGCCGCTGATGTGGACGATAACGAGCTTCGGGTTGACCTTGAGCAGGTCCTCATCGTAAATGCCCAGCTTGTCGGGCCAGACCATGTTCTCCATGAAGATATCGGCTTCCTTGATCAGGCCGTAGAACAGCTCCTTGACCTCAGGGTGCTTCAGGTTGAGCTCCAGGGTGAGGCTGAGCTTGTTGCGGGCGTCCTGGGCCCACGCGGTGCTGACCTTCTTGCCGTTCACATCGGCGAAGGGGGCGAGCATACGCAGAGTGTCGCCGACGCCGGGACGCTCGATGTGGATTACCTCAGCGCCGAAGTCGGCCAGCATGGTGGCGGCAAACGGCATGGCGATAAGGGAGCCGGAAGTGATGACACGCATACCGGCAAACGGACCGTACTCAGGGATGATGAACTTGCGATCGCTCATTGTTCTTTTCTCCTTTTCTGATGAAATGTATTGCTTATTTGGCCTTGCGGGCCTTTATCTCCGCAATGAGAGCGGGGATGACCTTGCGGTAATCAATTACTGCGCCGTAGTGCGAAACGTCGTATATCGGCGCGCTCGCAGTGTGGTTGATGCTCATGATGCACCCGGAGTTCTGCATACCGGCCAGGTACTGCACAGAGCCGGAAATGGCTACGTTGAGGATGAACTTGGGCTTGACAGTCGTGCCGGACTGGCCTATCTGGTCCTCATGCGGCATCCAGCCGTTGTCGTTGAGCGGCCTCGAGCAGGCCAGCTCGCCGCCCAGCAGATGCGCCAGCTCGCGCAGCTGCTCGAGATCCTCCTCGCTCTTTATCCCGCGGCCGCCGGCCACGAGCACGTCGCACTCGTCTATCGGCTTGCCCTCGAACTGCTTCATGCTCGTCTCCAGCACGACATAGTCGTTGTCGGCCTCGACCTCGACGCTCTCGGTGATAAGCTCGCCGGTTGCGCCCTCTTTCGGGGCGAAGGGCTCGAAAACTTTCGGGTGGACCGTGACCATCTGCGGGCGCTTTTCAAGTATGGCGATGTGGCTGAGTATGTTGCCGCCGAAGTTCGGCGTCGTCTGCACGAACACGCCGTCCTCGTCAATGTCGAGGTCAATCGCGTCGGCGGTCAGGCCGGTGCGCAAGTCGCACATTACGCGCGGGGCCACGTCGCGGCCTATCGGACTCGCGGCGAACAGGAATATGCTCGGCTTATACTTGTTGGCGAGGTCAACGAGGACCTTCTCATACGGACGCGCGCTGTAGTCCTTCAGGTTCACGTGCTCGGCCAGGATAACCTGCTCCGCGCCATAGGCGTAGAGAGTGTCGACCAAACCCGCAACGTTGTTGCCCAACAGCACCGCTGTGACGGTGTCCGTGCCGCCCAGCTTCTCCTTCAGGTCGTGCGCCTTTGCCAGCAGCTCAAAGTCCGTGCCGGAGAGGACGCCGTTTTCCTGCTCGGCGAACACCCAGATGCCCTTGCACTCTTCTTTAACCATGGTTGTTCGCCTCCTTATATGATGTGCTCGGCTTCGAGTACGTCGGCCATGGCCTTGGCAATGGCCTCAGGTTCGCCCTCAAAGTACTTGGTGTCGGTGTTGCGCTTAGGCGGCTCGAAAATCTTCTTGTTCGAGCTCGGCGAGCCCGGGATGCCTATCATGTCCGGGTCGCAGCCCAGGTCGGCGGCGTTCCAGGTGTAGCGCGGCTTCTTGAGCGCCTTCATGATATTTATCGGCGTCGGATAGCGCGGCTCGTTGGCCTCGGCGCAGACGGTGATAAGCGCCGGGAGCTTGACCTTGACCTTTTCGGTGCGGTCGGGCAGAAGCCTCTCGCATATGGCCCAGCCGTCCTCTATCTCGACGTTGCCGCAGAGCGTGACCTGAGGGATGCCCAGAAAAGCCGCGATGATAGGGCCCGTCTGAGCCGTCTCAGCGTCGGTGGCGTGACGGCCGCAGATAAGCAGGTCGTAGCTGCCAATCTTCTCCGCCGCCTTAGCGAGCGGGTAGCCCGTGGCCAGCGTGTCTGCGCCGCCCAGAGCGCGGTCAGAGAGCAGC
>CAYXVA010000111.1:0-5519 GCA_964467975.1 uncultured Oscillospiraceae bacterium
AAGGCAAGGAGTATCTATGACGATCTGAGCCCGGCAGAGCAAAAGGTGGCTCGATACTTTCTGCAGAATTTGAGCTCAGTTTTTGACGACCCTATTGCTTTGCTGGCGGAAAAAAGCGGCGTAAGCCAGGTAATGTGGGTGCGTTTTTGCAAGTCGCTGGGTTTTTCGGGCCTCAAGGACATGAAAAAACACCTCGTGTCGCAGCTGCGCGAAACTCGAGATGAGGCCAGCGCGCCAAACAGCATGGATTTCCTTGACACGCGTGTGTATTCTGGTACTTGCGATATCATACGCGGCGTGGAGGCCGGCGCGCTCGACGCTATAAAGAGCACGGCCAAAATCCAGGACCCGGGCATTTTGGAAGCCGTGGCCGAGCGAATCGCGACCGCGCAAAGTGTGCGGCTCTTTGGCGTGGGCGCATCCGGACTTGTGGCCGAAGATTTGTATTATAAGCTGCTGCGTATCGATTTGAAGGTGATTTTTTGCGCCGACCTGCACGTGCAGCTGACCTACATTACGTCCATGAAACCAGGAGACGTGGCGATATTTTTCTCTAACTCCGGCAAAACTACCGAGATCTTGGAGCTGGCATCGGCTGCCCGCGAGCGGCAGACGTGCGTAGTTTCCGTCACAAAATTCGGCTCCAACCCGCTTGCTGAGCTTTCCGATTTTGTGCTGCCGACGTCATCACCTGAGCTGGAATTCAGAAGCGGCGCCATGAGCAGCCGCCTGGCCGCGCTCTTTGTGGTGGACATGCTCTTTACCACCCTCTGCAACAAGAACTATGACACGGTTTCAAAGCCGCTGTCCGAGAGCTTTTCCCAGTGCAGCAAACATCACCAGTGAACAGGAGGCACCTATGAAAATAACCGGAATGAGATTGGGTTTGCTGTCCGCGCCTCTGCGCGTGCCGTTCAAAACAGCGCTCAGGGAGGTCGGCAGCCTGGAGGACATTGTCGTCGAGCTGTACACCTCAGACGGCGCCGTCGGTCGCGGCGAAGCGCCGCCGACAGCCGCAGTGACCGGCGAAACGCTCGGCTCCATCGAGGCCGCGCTGCGCGGTCACATAGGCCCTGCGCTTATTGGCAGGGCCGTAAACTCGCTTGAGGAGCCGCTTGCCGCCATCGAAGGCAGTATTGTCGGCAATACGAGCGCCAAAGCCGCGGCAGAAATGGCCGTTTGGGACCTATATTCGCAGTATTATGGCCTTCCTTTGTACAAATTACTCGGTGGAGGAAGGAATACGCTGGTAACAGATATTACTATAAGCGTAAACGAGCCGGAAATCATGGCCCGCGACACAGCGGATGCGATAAAACGCGGCTACGAAACTCTCAAAATTAAAGTGGGCGTAAATCCCGCGCTTGATATTGCGCGATTGCGTGCCGTCCGGGCTGCGGCGCCAAATGCTGTAATCAGGATTGACGCCAACCAGGCCTGGACGCCTCGTCAGGCCGTGCGGATTTTGGAGGCTATGCAGGCCGAGGGGCTTGATATCGAGCTTGTAGAGCAACCGGTTAAGGCTCACGACATTGAAGGCCTTGAGTTTGTCAGCGCTAACTCACCGGTTCCGGTTATGGCTGACGAGAGCGTATTTTCGCCGCAGGACGCGCTGAAGATAATGCAGTGCCATGCGGCGGACTATATAAATATAAAGCTGATGAAATGCGGCGGAATAGCAAACGCTCTGAGGATAGTATCGGCGGCCGAAGTCTACGGAGCCGAGTGCATGATTGGCTGTATGCTTGAAGCCAAAGTAAGCGTCACTGCGGCTGTGCACCTGGCGTGCGCTCGGAAAACAATCACTAAAGTAGATTTGGACGGTCCGGCGCTTTGCAGCGTTGACCCGGTAAATGGCGGCGCGGAATTCAACGGAAAGCAGATTTCGCTCACAGACGCTCCGGGCCTCGGCATAAGCTCAATAAGCGGTCTGAGGTATCTGGACTAGCCTAAACAGGCTTAAATATCCTTTATATGGTTATAAGTTCGTTTTGGCCTCACCCAAATTGAACAAAATTTTTATTTTGTTCAATTTGAAGCGTATTTTAATCTTGCCTTTTCTCCCCGCTTACTATAAAATATACAGGCCTTTGGAGGTGAGCATTTTGGATTATCGAACTGAAGCGCCGGCGGTGCTGCGCGACTTTTTAATTTATCACGAGACCATCAAAGGCCATTCGCGCGCCACGGTCAACGAGTATTATCTGGACTTGCGCAATTTTTTCCGCTATTTGAAAATCGAGCGCGGGCTTGTGCCCCGTTCCGCTGAGCTTGACGAGATTTCCATTGACGATGTTGACCTCAGCTTTGTCGGCTCCGTGACTATGAGCGAGGTCTACGACTATCTCGCCTTCCTCGCCCGCGACAAAATCAAAAACGAGCAGAGCCGCTCGCCCGAATATGGACTTAACGCAGCCAGCCGTGCACGGAAAATTTCGACAATCAGGAGCTTTTATAAGTATTTGACCGTCAAGACCAAGCAGCTCGAACATGACCCTGTCGCCGACCTTGACTCGCCAAAAATCAACAAAACCCTGCCGCGTTACCTTACTTTGGAAGAATCTGAGTGCCTCCTCTCTGCCGTTGACGGCAAATTCAAGGAGAGAGATTATTGCATAATTTGTCTTTTCTTGAACTGTGGATTGCGTATTTCCGAACTAATCGCCCTAGATATTAATGACGTCCGCGATGAAAATATACGCGTTTTCGGCAAAGGCGGCAAGGAGCGCATCGTCTACTTAAACGACGCCTGCAAGGCTGCGGTTGACGCGTACAAGCCGGTTCGGGCTATTATGGCGCCGCAGTCTTGTAAGGCCTTCTTTATTTCGGCAAGGCGCGAGCGCATGAGCCGCTCAAGCGTGCACGCCATGGTCAAGAAAACGCTGACCAAGGCGGGGCTCGACGCGAGCCAGTATTCCTCGCATAAGCTGCGGCACACAGCCGCCACACTCATGCTGCAAAACGGCGTTGACGTGCGCACAGTTCAGGAAGTGCTCGGCCACACGAACTTGAATACCACTCAGATATACACGCACGTCGACAATTCCGAGCTCCACATAGCCGCCGACGCAAACCCGCTTGCCAAGTTTATACCCAAAGAGGACACGGATAAACCGGATTCCGGCAACGATGAAGAAATATTTTAATTTCTTCGTTTTTTCGAGAACATATTTCCGTTCGTGTCGTCTATATAAATCCGCGCATCTGTTTTCACTGTAGCGCGCGTGTGTATAATTAAATAAAGAGCAAGGAGAAAACGTGATGAAAATCCACCTGAGAATTGCCGCACTGGCTATGTCTGCGACAATGCTGCTCGCGCTTGCCGCTTGCGGCAGCAAGTCTGAGGACGACAAGACCACTGGCGAGCCCATAGGAGATGTGGCTGCAACCTATGCGCCCGAGCATAGCGCCGAGCCTTCCCCCTCCCCTACAGTTGTGCCGACTCCAACTCCGACTCCCCTCCCCTCGCCGTCTCCGACGCCCACGCCGGAACCGTCGCCGACGCCGTCTGAGACCGTAGAGCCAAGCGTAGAGCCTTCCACTGAGCCCTCTGCTGAACCGTCGCAGGAGCCGAGCGCAGTGGACCTAGCTGCGTTCTTTAAGTCTGTTTCTTCCGCATATGACTTCTCCGGCATGGCTGAGATGGACGCGACGCTGCTGGACAACTACTATCCCGGCCTGAGCGCGATCTCCACAAATCAGCTGGTCGCTTACATGGCTATGATTACCGCTTCGGCCAACGAAATCGTCCTGGTTGAGTGCGCGAACGCCGGCGACGTGGCTGCCGTGCAGAGCATACTGGAAGCCCGCAAGCAGTCTCAGGCGGACGGCGGGGCCTGGTATCCCGCCACAATCGAGCAGTGGAGCAACGCTCAAATTTGCGTGAGCGGAAACTATGTCATGCTGGTCTGCCACGCCAACGCTTCTGATATAGCCGCCAGCTTCTACGCCCTGTTTGCGTGAACTACATAGAGATATAAGATTTTCGGAGGAAATCGCCTATGGTATTTTCCAGCATTCTGTTTATGTTCATATACTTGCCGGTGGTTCTGTTCCTGTATTACATTTCACCGGTCAAATGGAGAAATCCAATTCTCTTTGTAGTCAACATGATATTCTACGGCTGGGGCGAGCCGGTTTATATCCTGCTGATGCTGGTTTCGATAACTATCAACTATATAAACGGTATACTTATAGGCAAGTGGCGCGGCGTTGATGACAAGAAGGCCAAAATTGTCCTCGTTGTCAACGTGGTACTTAACCTCGGCTTGCTCGGCTTCTTCAAGTACTACAACCTTATCGCTGAGACGCTGAATCTGATACCGTTTATCCACCTGCCCAATTTGAACGTCACGCTGCCTATCGGCATTTCGTTCTATACCTTCCAGACGATGAGCTACCCGATAGACGTCTACCGCGGCGACTCGCATGTGCAAAAGAACTTCATCAGCTTCGGCACTTTCGTCGCGCTCTTCCCACAGCTGATTGCGGGCCCAATCGTGCGCTACAAGGACGTGGCCGACCAGCTCGATTTCCGCGCCAACAGCGTGAATCAGTTTGCCTCCGGCGTGGAGCGCTTTATGATTGGCGTGGGCAAAAAAGTGCTCATTGCAAACAACATAGGAGCTCTCTGGGACGTCTATGCGGCCAGTTGCGGCGATTTGACCTTCGTCGGCAGTTGGATAGGCGCACTGGCCTTCTCGCTGCAGATTTATTTCGACTTCGCAGGCTATTCCGACATGGCCATCGGCCTCGGCCGTATGATAGGCTTCGAGTTCCTGGAGAATTTCAACTATCCATACATTTCAAAGAGCATCACCGAGTTCTGGCGGCGCTGGCACATGTCGCTCGGCACCTGGTTCCGCGACTATGTCTATATTCCGCTTGGCGGCAACCGCTGCGGCAAAGCGCGGCAGATATTCAATATCACTGTAGTCTGGGCCGCTACCGGCATCTGGCACGGTGCAAACTGGACTTTCCTCATATGGGGCCTCTACTACGCATTCTGGCTGCTGCTTGAAAAGACCTTCCTGCTCAAGTATTTGGAGAAATCCAAGGTATGGAGCCACATTTACACGCTCCTGGTCGTCGTGCTTGTCTGGCCGCTCTTCCAGCTCAACGACATCGGCCTGGCCGGGCAGTACACGAGCGCCATGCTCGGCTTTGGGGCGAACGGCTTTGTCCGGAGCGAGGATTTATATTACTTGATAACTTACGGAGCGACGTTTGTCATCGGCATTGTAGCCAGCACCCCGCTGGGCGCCAAGCTCTGGCACAAGCTGCCGAACGGATTTGTACGCGTCGCAGCGCCGGTTATCATACTGTTGGCGCTGATACTTTCCACGGCCTATCTGGTCGATGCGTCGTACAACCCGTTCTTGTACTTCAATTTCTAAGGAGGACTGCACATGAGCAAAAAAGCAATGTGGGCGGAAGTCCTTATATTTCTGATATTTATCGGCGGTTTTTTCATAATAAATTTAATTACTCCCGACCGTGAGATGTCGGAACAGGAAAAC
>CAYXVA010000112.1:0-5518 GCA_964467975.1 uncultured Oscillospiraceae bacterium
GCCGCCAAGGAGTACATGGACCCCGAGATGGCCGAGAGCCCTATCGCCTACCCCGACGAGGAGACCCTTGCTCGAGGCGAAGCCTTCGGCGCGCTGAGCACCGAGGCCACGCAGCTCATGGAGGAGCTCTGGCTCGAGGTTCGCTCGTAACCGCTTAAATGCAAAGACGCAGGGCATGTCCCTGCGTCTTTGCGTTTCCCGCACCGGCGCCCAGCCTTGCACATCCGGGAAATTCATGCTAAAATAAAGAGGTTATTGACCCAAGGGGGCGAAAGCCATGAGACATACACACACACTTGCCGCCTTGCTGCTGGCGGCGGCAATGGCCTTTTCGCTGGCCGGCTGCGGGGCCGACGAGCGCCACGACTCGCAGCTCACAGCTATGGACACGGTCATGAGCCTCACCGCCTACGGCAAAAACGGCGAGGCGGGCATCGCCGCGGCCGAGGGCGTTATCAACGCGCTCGACGCCATGCTCGACCCCGAGCGCAGCAGCTCTGTCGTGTACAGTATAAACCACGCCGGAGGCTCCAACGTCTCCGTCACCGGACAGGTGGCCGAAATGCTCTCCGTGGCCTCCACGGTGTACACGCGCTCAGGCGGCGCGCTTGACCTCACCGTCTACCCTCTTGTCAAGGCCTGGGGTTTTATTGACGCACAGTATCGCGTGCCCAGCGACAACGAAATTGAAAGCCTGCTCACAAACGTGGGCTTTGACCAGGTCACGATGACAAGTTTGAGCGACACCGACTCCGTTCTCGTGAGCATACCCTCCGGCGCGGAGCTCACCTTCGCGAGCATGGCCAGAGGCTGCGCGGCCAAGTACGCGGCGCAGGCCATGGCCGCCGCCGGGGTCGAGAGCGGCATCATATCGCTCGGCGGCAACGTGCAGACCCTGGGCACAAAGTCCGACGGCAGCGAGTGGTACATAGCCATACAGGACCCCGAAAGCACCAGCAATTACGTAGGTATCCTCTCTGTAGGCGAGACCGCCGTCGTAACCTCCGGCGGCTACCAGTGCTACTTCACAGGCAGCGACGGCACAGTGTACCAGCACATACTCGACCCCTCCACAGGCCGGCCCGCCGAGAGCGGCCTGCTGAGCGTCACCGTGGTCTGCTCCGACGGCACGATGGCCGACGCGCTCGCAACCGCGCTCTACGTGCTCGGCGAGAGCGGCGCCGAGAACTACTACACGACCTACGGCGGCTTTGAGATGGTGCTTGTGACCGACGACGGGCGCACGATAGTGTCCGGCGGGCTCATTGACGCCTTCGAGGCCAACGGCTCGCGCACCGTCGAATACGTCAGGAGCTGAACGTCACTGCTTGTGCTCCTCGGCGCAGTCGTCCAGCACGCGCATACCCGCACGCGACGGGTCGGCGACTTCGCTCTTGCGTATCCCGGTAGAGTCGAACTCCGCGGCGATGTACTGCTCCGGGTCGACCGAGATTTCGGACATGTCCCGGCGTTTCCTGCGTTTTGACATAGTAGTCACCTCCTGCGCCTATTTTATCCCGCCGCACGGCCCATTAAACTGTGCGGGCGGGCGGAAAAGCAAACCCCATTGTTCCACTTACGGGAACAATGGGGTTAATTCGTTTAATATCCTCCCGGCGCGGGCCTGCGTCAGCCCCAGAGCCGTTCGGGGTACTCGCCGGAGTCAATCAGGCCGCGTATGGCGGCGACCACGCCGGGCTTGTCCTCTTTGTACGTAATACCGTGCCACACGTCGTCGCTGCGCATCACGTCCACCGTGCACAGCCCCTCCCGGAGCAGCTTGCCCACCAGGTTTGGCACGAGCATCTCCGATTGCGGATTTTCCGAAAGCCCCGATTCCAGGAAGGCCGGGAAGCGGCGCTCAATCTCGCCGAACAGCGCCGGGGTGAAGCCCCAGAAGTTCATGCTCACCGTGGTGTCGGCGTCGAGGGGCAGCAGCGTCTTGCCGCCGTCGCGGCTGTACGCCGGGCCGGACGGGGTGTTGACGACGTATGTAAGCTCCTCTATGTAGTCGAGCATGCCGTCCTTCGTGCGGCAGGCGCCGCGGCAGACCCGGCCGGAATCCGTCACAGTATTGCCCAGGCGGTAGCCGACCATGGAGAAGCGCATAGGCCGCGCGTCCATGTCAACGCTGCACAGGGCGGAGTACATCATGCGGAACGCGCCCACGCCGTAAAAGTCGTCGGCGTTTATCATGGCGAAGGGGCCGTCGAGCACGTCGCGGCAGCACAGCAGCGCGTGTGCCGTGCCCCATGGACGCACACGTCCGGCGGGCACGCTGTAACCGGCAGGCAGGCAGCGGTCGAGGCTTTGATAGGCGTAGACCGCCTCAACAGAGCCGCGCACGCGCTTTCCAATCGCATCCTCGAAGTCTGCACGCATGTCCGGCGCTATAAGGAACACCACGCGCTTAAAGCCGACGCGTACGGCGTCGTAGACCGAATAGTCGATGATGAACTCGCCGCCGGGCCCGACGGGGTCGATCTGCTTCAGGCTTCCGTAGCGGCTGCTCAGTCCGGCCGCAAGGATTACAAGAGTGGGGTCTTTCATTGCTGTGCCTCCTGTCTGGTGATAGTTATTGTACCAGAACATTGTAAAAAATTCATCTGCTTTCTTGTCGAAAGCACGACAAATTTTGCCGCAGACGCATTCCGGCACACACTTCAGGGCATATTAGCTGCGAGGTGGTTAAAAATGTGCGCAAAACGCCTTGGAGGGCAGACTCTGTCCCTGGAACGCGCGCCGGGTATTCTCGCTTCGGCCAGCGCGGTTGGAAAGAAAGAGGGCGAGGGCCCGCTCAAACGCAGCTTCGACTATATAAGCAGCGACGCCCGATTCGGAGAGAAAAGCTGGGAGAAGGCTGAGAGCACCATGCTGCGCCGCTGCTTCGAGCTTGCGTGCGGCAAGGCCGGCATAGCGCCGAGCACGCTCGATTTCATACTATCCGGCGACCTGCTCAACCAGTGTGCGGGCTCGGCCTACGCGCTGCGCGATGCCCCCGCGCCTTATCTCGGGCTGTACGGGGCCTGTTCTACCATGTCCGAGGCTCTGTGTCTGGGCGCTTTACTAATAGACGCAGGTGCGGGCGAAAAAGTTGCAGCTCTGACCAGCTCACATTTCTGTTCGGCAGAGCGCCAGTTCCGCTATCCGCTGGAATACGGCAGCGTGCGCACGCCCACGAGCCAGTGGACCGTCACCGGCGCGGGCGCGCTCATACTCGCCCTCGGCGCGCCGCCGCCGTACGTGACACATGTGACGCCCGGTCGCATCCTCGACGCGGGCGTGACGGACACGTCGAACATGGGCGCTGTTATGGCTCCCGCCGCCTGCGACACGCTCGCGGCGCACTTTTCCGACACGGGCCGGGAGCCGGACTACTACGACGCCGTCATAACCGGCGACCTGGGCCGGGTCGGCTCGGAGATTTTCCGCGAGCTGCTCTCCATGCGCGGCATCACGCTCGGGGCGAAGCACGTCGACTGCGGGGCCATAATCTACGACGCCGAACGCCAGGGCGTCTGCTCCGGCGGTTCAGGCTGCGGGTGCAGCGCGAGCGTGCTGGCAGGATATATTCTCGACAACATGCACTCGGGGGTGTGGAAGCGCGTGCTCTTTGCCGCCACAGGCGCGCTTATGAGCCCGACCACCTCGCTGCAGGGTGAGAGCATACCCGGTATATGCCACGCGGCGGCACTGGAAATGGAGGCGTGCTGATGGAGCTGCTTATCAATTGTTTGAAAGCCTTTGCCGTGGGCGGCGCGCTCTGCGCCGTGGGCCAGGTGCTTATAGACCGTACGAACCTCACACCCGCACGCATACTGACAAGCTACGTCGTCGCGGGCATGATACTAGGCGCGCTCGGCGTGTACCAGCCGCTCGTCGACTGGGCCGGCGCGGGGGCCAGCGTGCCGCTGACCGGCTTCGGCAACACGCTTGCAAAGGGCGTGCGCGAGGCCGTGGCCAAAGACGGCGTCCTCGGTGCGTTCACCGGCGGGCTCGTCGCCTCGGCGGGCGGAGTTTCTGCGGCCATATGCTTCGGCTTCCTGGCCGCGGCGCTGTTCAAGCCCCGGGAAAAGTAGCGTTCACCTGCGCGCCGGACTGCGGCGCTTGTATATGAGCCTTGCGGCGTATAGCAGCAGCATCAGCCCCCACGAGAGGGCCTCGGCGTAGGCGACGGTCATGTTGCCGAACACCGGACGCATGGCGTAGGAGGCCGCTATGCGCGCCAGAAGCGCCGCAATGCCCGTGGCGCTTGAAAACACCATGTCGCCCAGGCCCTCCAGGTGGCCGCGCACGGCCATCGCGAGGCCGTAGACCACATAGAAAGGCGCTATTCCCCAGAAAAAGCTGCGGCCTATGCCCACCACGGTCTCGCCCGCGCCGAATATGGAGATAAGCCAGCCGCCCGTGGGTATTATTATCCCCGTCAGCAGCAGCGAGACGGCCGCCATGAGCAGCGCGCCCATATTCAAAATGCGCCCGGCACGCGCGTCGTCGAGCGCGCCGTGGCTCTGGGCCGAGAGCGTGGAGATGGCCGAGCCGAGGTTTATTATGGGCAGGAGGATTATCGTGTCCACGCGGTAAGCCGTAGTGATGGCCGTCACGGTGTCCGTGCCGAAGCTGTTCATAAAGCTCTGCAGCAGCATACTGCCCGCCGCGCCGACGCACGACTGTATCATCGGCGGCAGACCGAAGCGCGCCCCGGCGAGTATGTGCCCGGCGCCGCTCATGCCGCGCCCGACACTGAAGCGCAGCACCGGGTGGCGCTTCACGGCGTAGCAGATGATGAACACCGTCATCGCGGCCTGGGAGAACACCGTCGCAATCGCCGCGCCGCGCACGCCCCATGGTATCACGGCGACGAGCAGTATGTCGAGCGCTATGTTCACCACCGAGCTCACAGCCACGGCCAAAAACGGCGCGCGGCTGTCGCCTATAGCGCGAAGCGCGGACGAATAGACGTTGTACACCGCCAGAAACGGCATGCCGATGAAGATTATGGAGAGGTACTGCGTGGAAAACGGGAGCATGTCCTCCGTCGTGTCCAGCAGCTCGAGCAGCTCCCCGGCGAAGAAGAAGCCCGGCACGGCTATGAGGGCAAAGACGCCGCCGAGTATAAACACATAGGCCGAGAGCACCTTTGGTATGCGCTCGTCCTCCCCCGCTCCGTGGCGCTGCGCCATGAGCACGGAAAGGCCGAGCGTGAAGCCGGTCATCGCCATTATGAAGAAGTTCACACTCGCAGTCGTCGCGCCGACGGAGCCCATCGCAAGCTCGCCCTCGACGTGTCCCACGATGAAGGCGTCGACCCAGTTGTAGAGCTGCTGGAGCACGCCGCTGAGTATGAGCGGCAAGCTGAAGCTGACGAGCTCGCGGGCAATGCCGCTGTATTGAACGAGCTTTTGCTGAGCCATACCCGATTGGGTTTTCATTCCCTCCGTTTGAAACATTAGGCCTTGTTTGAAAAATCAGGAAACTTGTACTAAATCAACAAAATTGAAATGGCGGCAAGGTAAAT
>CAYXVA010000113.1:0-5485 GCA_964467975.1 uncultured Oscillospiraceae bacterium
CTACTCCACGCGCATCGTGCGGCTGCTCGACGGCGAGATTACCGGCGACTCCGACCCCTTCGACCCCGAGGGCATAGAGCCGCCGCGCGAGGATACGGGCAAGAAGAAGCCCAGCATGAGCTTCCTCACGGCATTGAGCCTCTCGTTCAACAACCTGCGCACCAAGAAGGCCCGCACCATACTCACGGCCTTCGCCGGCAGCATAGGCATAATAGGCATCGCACTGATACTCTCGCTCTCCAACGGCATACAGACCTACATAGACCAGGTGCAGGAGGACACGCTCTCCACTTACCCGCTGACCATCGAGGCCGAGTCGGCCGACCTCTCGAGCATGATCGAGGCCATGAGCGGCGCGGCGTCGGACAAAGAAGAACACGAGCTCGACGCGGTGTATTCCAACGTCATACTCTACGACCTGATGGACAGCCTCGCGAGCATGGACACCGAGACGAACGACCTCAAGAGCCTCAAGAAGTTCCTGGACTCCAACGGCGGCGACATAAACGACTACACCAGCGCCATACAGTACGTCTACGACCCGAATTTCGACATATACACCAAGGACATCGGTGGGAACGTGGTCAAGAGCGACGTCGTGACGCTGCTCAACGAGCTGCTCTCAAGCATGTACGGCGGCGACTTCTCCAGCTACTTCAGCACCATGGGCAGCTTCTACTCCAGCTTTGAGACCTGGACGGAGATGCTCCCAGGCGAGGGCGGCAGCCTCGTCAGCCAGACGCTCATGGACCAGTACGACGTCATATACGGCTCCTGGCCGCAGAACTATGACGAGGTCGTGCTGATAGTCGATCAGAACAACGAGGTCAGCGACCTCGTGCTCTACACCCTCGGACTGCGCACCGAGGACGAGCTGACGAGCTCGTTCGAGGCGTACATGGACGGCGAGACCGTCGGCGCCGAGGTGCAGAGCTGGAGCTACGAGGACCTGTGCGGCCTGAGCTTCAAGCTCGTCGGCTACTACGACAAGTACGTCTACGACGGCGAGACCGGCACCTACACCGACGTCTCCGGCACCGCCGCCGGGCTCGACTACCTCTATGACAACGACGATATAGGCATCACGCTCAAGATAAGCGGCATCGTGCGCCAGAACCCCGACGCCGTTGCCGGCATGATGAGCGACGGCTCGATAGGCTACACCAGCGCGCTCATAGACCGCGTCATTGCAGACGCCGCCGACAGCGACATCGTCGTCGACCAGATGGCGAACCCCGATTACGACGTCCTCACCGGGCTGCCCTTCGCCACCGGCGACGAGCCCGAGCCCACCCTGGACGAGATTAAGTCCGAAGTCGACGAGTACATATCCGAGCTCAACACCGCCGACGCCGCCGAACTCTTCATGGATGTCATGTCCACGCCCGAGGACAGCTACATCGACGCTGCCGCCGAGCAGGCCGTCGCCGGCCTCTCCCGCGAGGACATAGAGGAGATGATGCTCTCCGGCTACGCCGAGGAGATGGGCGTCGACGCCGACGCCGTGCGAAGTTACGTGAGTCAGATGGACGACGAGACGCTCATGAGCTACGTGCAGCAGATGGCCCGCGAGGCCGTCGCCGAGCAGTACGCCGAGACCGTCGGGCAGCGCCTGAGCGCCATGACGCAGCAGCAGCTGGCCATGGCGCTGACCATGACCGAACTCACCGACTGGCAGTACGAGTACATCTACAACGAACTCATGCCCGCGCGCTACGCCGAGGGCAGCGCGGAGGAAAACCTCGACGCCTTCGGATATATCGACCTCGACAGCCCCGACAGCATAAACCTCTACGCCGTCAGCTTCGCCGACAAGGATGAGATCTCCCGCATCCTCGACGAGTACAACGCCTCCGTCGACGAGGAGCAGCAGATAAGCTACACCGACTACGTGGCGATACTCATGAGCAGCATCTCCACCATCATCAACGCGATAAGCTACGTGCTTATCGCCTTCGTGGCCATCTCGCTGGTCGTCTCGAGCATCATGATAGGCATCATCACCTACATCAGCGTGCTCGAGCGCACGAAGGAGATAGGCATACTCCGCGCTATCGGCGCGAGCAAGCGCGACGTCTCCAACGTCTTTAACGCTGAGACGCTGATAGAGGGCCTAGCAGCCGGGCTTATCGGCATAGGCATGACGCTTATCCTGAACATCCCGATAAACATCATCGTGCAGAACCTCACGGGCATAGAGAGCCTGCGCGCCATCCTCCCGGCCGCCGGCGCCGTGATACTGATAGTCATCAGCATGCTGCTGACCTTCATCGCCGGACTCATCCCCTCCGGTTTCGCCTCCAGACGCGACCCCGTCGAGGCGCTCAGGACGGAATAATGCAAAAAACGCCGCAATGCCGGCCCCTTTTTACGGGGCCGGCATTTTGCATGTTGACAAAGGCGTCCTACAGTTGTAGTATAGAGGCGTGTACTACAACTGTAGGAGGGATATTATGCGCCTGACCGACGCCGAATGGGCGGTGCTGGAAGCGCTCTGGGCCGGGGAGCGGTTTTCGCTCGGCGAGCTGGCCGGAGAGCTGCGCGAAAGCAAAGGATGGAGCAAGAACACGGTGTACACCTACCTGACGCGCATGGCCGCGAAGGGCCTGGTGGACATAGATCGCACACAACCAAAGCCATACGCCGCCGCCGTGAGCCGCGACGACTGCGCCGGGAGCGAGCGGCACGAGCTCTTGAACCGGGTCTACAACGGCTCGACGGGGGACCTTATCGCGGCATTTCTGCGCGAAGAGCACCTCTCGCACGAGGAGGCCGAGCGCCTGAGAAAGCTGCTCGACGAGATGGAGGTGTAGCGCGTGGGCAACATCTGGGAAGCGCTGTATCAGACGCTGAGCGTCTCGCTCGTTGCAGCGGTGCTGCTCGCGGTCAAGGCGCTGCTGCGCGACAAGCTCTCGCCCCGCTGGCAGTACGCCGTCTGGGGCGTGCTCGCGCTGCGCACGCTCCTTCCAGCGAGCGCGGAGCGCGGGATCATACCTCCGCTCTCGCTCTGGCTGGAGACGTGGAAAAGCGCCATAGAGCTGCACCTGAGCTCGGCCTACACCTCGGCCTTTGAGCGCATCGACATGGGCTCCGTCATACCCTGGCCGGACGCCGCGCCTGTGAGCATGACGGACTGGCTCTTCGTCATATACGCCGCGGGCGTCGCGGCAGCCCTGATACGTTACGCCGTGAACTACGCGCGTCTGCGCGCGCTGCTCAGGCGCGGGAGCGCGGCGGGCAAGGACACGCGCGCGGCCATAGAGGCGGTCGCGGAGAAGTATAAGCTCCGGCCCTGCCGCGCCGTGACCGTACCGGGGCTCAAGAGCGCCTTCATCTGCGGCGTATTCCGGCCCGTGCTGGCCGTACCCGAGGGCGAGGCGCCGGACGGGAAGATAATACTGCACGAGCTGCTGCACTTGAAGTACCTCGACGCGCTGCAGAACGTGTTCTGGTGCATTCTGCGCGCGCTGCACTGGTGCAACCCCTTCATGCACTATGTCTTTGACCGCGTGGGCAACGACATGGAGTCGCTGTGCGACCAGCGCGTGCTCGAGCGGCTTGCCGGCGAGGAGAGGCGCGAGTACGGCGGGATACTGCTCGGCATGGCGAACGCCGCCTACGCCCGCGCGCCGGGCACGAGCTCGATATCCAACGGAGCTAAGAACATCGCGCGGCGGATAGAGGCGATAGCGCGCTTCAAGCTCTACCCGCGCGGCATGGCGCTCGTGAGCGTATGCGCGGCGCTCGTGCTCTGCTCGGCGCTGCTCACCGGCGCGGGCGCGGACACGTCGGGCTATATCTCGGGCGGGCACGACGCGCTCGCCACCCTCGCCGCCGCGCGCGTGGCCCGCTGCGAGAGCATAAGCGGCGCTCTGGACGTGTACGCCCACGGCGTCATTGAGGATAACGCCGCCTGCCTCGCCTCGGTGGCCCCGCTCGGCGAGCAGGAGCGCTATTACGAGCTGCTCGTAAGCGGCGAGAGCCCCACGGACGCGCGGATCCGCGAGCAGATAGACGAGATGCGCGAATACCGCGAGCCCTATTCCGTCACCGTCTACAACCTGCGCGAGGACGGCAGCGGCGGCTATCTCGCCACGCTGGACATCTCCGGTGAGTGGGTGGAGATGCCGACCGCAAATATACTGCCCCGGCACGTGCTCATCCCCGTCGCGCTCGAATACGACGAGGGCTGGACCGTGACGCAGTGCGGCGCAGAGCAGGTGATAGACCGCGTCGATATCACTTTTAACGACGCCTTCCGCGAGTATATAGCCTTCGGCGAGGCCGAATGCGCCGGCGGGAGAGTCGAGGCCGGGGTTTACACCGAGTATAACATTTTATCCTACGTGCCGGGGCAGCCGAACCGGTACAACAGCTTCGACAGATATATGGTCAACAGTGACATACGCTACTACCGCGACAGCTGGACCTTTGGCGGGCCGCTCGCGCGCACGGTCTCCGTACAGTACCAGATACTCGACGAGTACGACCCGGGCTACGACCTTGACGAGCTGCGCTCCGCCGTCCCCGGCGGGAATTACAGCTCGAGCGACGGCAGCGGACAGACGACAGCGCGCATCGAGAGCCTCGAGCCCGGCTGGATACAGGCCTGGAGCGGGGGCGGCGGCAGCGTAGACAACTATCCCGCGCCGCTCCCCGGCGGCTTGGCCGTGTGCGTGTTCGCGGACGACGAGCCGGTGGACGCGGTGGTTATAGAATTGGAGGCGGTGGAATGAACGAACATGCGCCGGCTAAAGCCGGAGGCGTGGCCGGGGCCGTGGGCGTCGTGGCGTGGGGCTATGTGTTCCTCTACCTCGACGTCAACCTCGGCGCGCTGAATATTCTGCCCGACTGGGTCTGTTACGCCCTTGTGCTCAAGGCCCTGCCTGGCCTTGCGAGGCTCGAGCGCAGCGCGCTGCTGCTCAGGCCGCTCGCGTGGGTGCTCCTGGCCGTGGACGCGGCGGAGTGGGCTCTCGGCGCGGTGGGCATAACTCTGGACATCTACCTCGTGACGGCCGTGGTCTCAGTGCTCTCGCTCTACTTCCACTTCCAGCTGTTGACCAACATCGCGGACATCGCTGCCCAAGTGAGCGCCGAGCGAGAGCGCGGCATACGGCGTCTGCGCAATTTCAGCACCGTGTTCTCCACCATCCTGGCCCTGCGCCGGCCCCTGGACCGGCTGAGCGGCGACGCGCTCAGCGCCGTAGGCGTCGCCTTCATCGTCGGCGCCATAGTGCTCGTGCTCTGGACCTTCGGCGCGCTGTTCGGGCTCAAGCACGATGTGAATCTGGAAGCGCTTGAGCACCGCGAGGAGGATGTTCTATAAAGCCGGCGTCCGCCCCGCAAAACGGCCACTGTTGCGGGCGAGTTGAGCGCGCAATTTAGCCACACAGCAGTTCCCGCTATTAAGCGATTAAAATTCATGCGCCGCCGCGTCCGCGACGGTTTGGACGTAATCTATAGGCGCGTACAGCTCGCCGCGCGC
>CAYXVA010000114.1:0-5483 GCA_964467975.1 uncultured Oscillospiraceae bacterium
TCTTATCACAGCTGCCAGGACAGCTTCGTGTGGTCTGCCGCCCCGTCGGCACGAATGGTTTTCAGGTACATGGGAATGAAGAAGCCGTGGCTGTCCCACTCGTCAAGAAGGGCGTCGTCCCACTCAATCAGGTCGCAGCGCCCGGCGAAGTAGTTGGCGTTCACGTCCGCGTAGAACTCGGCCAACGACTCAGCGTTTTTGACTCCGGAGAGCTGCTCGAGCGCCTGGCTGACGGCCGTGCCGCGGAAAAACCGGCTCGAATACGCGGCAAAGTCGAGCAGATTTTCATCCGTGATGCCCTCGGCGGCGGCCCAGGACGAGACGTCGGTCTCCACGGTTTCATAGCTGCATGCGCCGTTTCCCACGGTAAGGACGCCGTACTGGTTCGGGCTCACGGCGAGGGAGGAGGTGACAATCTCGTGGAACCCCTCGTACTCGGCGGTATGCTGCAGGTGGATGTGCCCGCTCAGGTTGCAGAGCACGCCGTACTCGCGGTAGAGCGAGAGCAGACTGCCGCCGTTGCCTATGACGTAGCCGCTGGTGAAGAAGCTGTTGTGCGCAAAGATGTTCTGGTGGCTGACGGCGAGCACGCGCTCTCCGGCGGCTTCGGCCTCGGCGAGCTGCGCTTCCAGCCACTCGAGCGTGCCGTCGAGCACCCAGCCGGGGTTCGTGCGTGTGTTCACGTCGAGCATGAGAAGCCGCAGCCCCGGCGCGAGCTGCGCCGTGTAACTCAGGGAGCTTTCGTCGCGCGATAGGGCCTCGTCAAAGCCGAAATCGGCGTATATATCCGCAAATTCGCCCTCCGTGGGGCTCGCAACGAACTCGTATCCGTCCCCGGAGAAGCGCGCCGCCATGGAGCTGTTCATATCGTGGTTGCCGGGCATGACGTACACCGGCACGCCCGCGGCCTCGATCTCCGAGAGTATGCGCGCGAGCGCCTCATGGCTCACGGTCTCGCCGTTGAAGGTGAGGTCGCCGGAGAGGATAAGCGCGTCGGGCTTTTCTTCGGCTATCTGGAAGGCGAAGGCGCGCACGAGCTCGTCTATGTACAGCATGACCTTGCCGTCGGCGTCGGTGACGAGGCGCGTGAAGAACTCGCCGTTGTCCGTGAGCTCGGGCGCGAGGTAGTGCAAATCCGTCGCCACGGCTATCGTGACGGCGTCCCCGGCGTCCCCGGGCTCCGTTGGCCCGGCGGGCTCGGCCGCATCGTAGAGGGAAAAGGCGGCGAAGAGTATCGCCGCGGACAGGACGAGGAAAATTATACGAGCTTTCATGAAATCACTCCCAATGCCAATTTTATGGCAAGGGAGCGCATTTGTAAAGGGCTTTCGGCAAAGCAAAGCGCCGCCCCGGGAGAGGGGCGGCGTTTCGCGTTCTTTACAGCCCGAACAGGGCGAGGAACTTTTGCCAGAAAGTCTGCTCCTCGGCGGCCGGTTCAGGCTCGGCGGCCTCTGCCGGCGCTTCTATCGCCTCGGTCTGTATGACGAACTGCACCACGCTTATCGTGCCGTTGCGTGCGTCGACGAAGCTCTCAGGCGAGTCCATGCTGCCGCCGATGCCGGCGAGCAGGCTGTCTATCTCGGCCTGGACGTCGAGCCGGCTCGTCTCGGTGTCCAGCGCGCTCGCGCCACTGGCCATGCTCTGTGCGCCGGAGCAGAGCGCCGCCACGCCGTCATACAGGGCGGACACGCCCGAGCCGAGCTCGTCGGAGCCGGAGAGCAGCGCGCTGCTGCCCTCGGCCAGGGCGGACACGCCGTTCATGACGCTGCCGAAGCCGTCCACAAGCTGTGCTACGCCGCCCGTGTACTCGCCAATGCCGCTGTAGAGCTCCGCACTGCCGTCTGTGAGCTGGGAGATGCCTTCGCGCAGCTCTTCGAGTTTGCCGAGCGCCACGGTGAGCATGTTGGCGAGCTGGTCTATGTAGTCGCCGAGCGTCTGCCCGCTGCCGGTGAGCTGCTCGATGAGCGTGTTGAGCTTTGTCAGCAGCTCCTGGACGTATGGCAGAAGTCCGCTGAGGTCAGGGGGATTGCTGAGTATAAGCTCGGCGGAGGTTTTGATGTTTGCAATGGAAGCTGCCAGCGCGGCTTTCTGCTCATCTGTGAGCTCAATTTGGCTTAAAATTCCCTCAAGCTCAGAGATCTCACTGCCCAGTGCGCTTCCGGCGTTGGAGTATGTAGAGGCCGAGACCGAGCCCTGTATCATGTTTTGGAGCGATTGGGCGTCGGCATAAGCGGACTCGAGCCCGCTGACGATGTTCTTGATGTCGTTGATGACCTGCATCAGCTGTTCGACGTTTATGAGCGAGTCCAGAGCGCTCAACTGTGCGTCGATTTCCGCGAGACCGGCGTATATCTGTCCCGCGCCGCTCACCAGCGCGCCGGAGTTGGCGTAGAGCTCATTGAGGCCGTCGCGCATGACGACAAGGCCGCTTTGCAGCTCGGCCACGCCCGCGTCCAGCTCGGCGATGCCGCTCTGGAGGCTCTCCGAGCCGTCGAGGAGTCCGGCCGCGCCGTCGCGCAGCGCTTCACTGCCGGTGTAGAGTGCGCTCGCGCCGCTGTTGAGCTGCCCGGTAGCGTCGACGAGGCGGCTGACCTGGTCTTTTATATCTTGGGTGTCTATGTCTACGTTCAGGTTCAGGTGGATGCCGTTTATGCTCACGGCGGGGAGGGCAAACTCGTGCGCCGTCGCGGTGATCGCCGTGTCGATGCCCTCGCCGGGCAGGAGCGTGTACGTGAGCTGTCTGTCCGCGCCAACGGCGGCAACCGTGGCGTCCGGCGCGGAGATATTGCTAAACACCGAGCCGGAGAGCGTAAAGTTGGCCTGGAGGGCGTAGTCGTCGTAGAAGCTGCCCTCGCAGTCTGAGTTTCGGGTCACTGTGAAGCGTATCTCCACTTCGCCGGACTGACCGGCTATCTCTTCGGGTGTGACGCGCTTGCCGTCAAGGCTGTATTCGAGCGCTATGTTCCAGGGCAGGGCGGGGCTTTCGAGCGTACCCTGATAGTAGACGCGGCTTGCGTCGCTCGTGAGGGTCGCGACGCCGTTGGCGTACTCTATCTCGTCCTCGGTGTTGAGCACGCGGACGCTTGTGTAGTCGCCGTAGTCGGTTATTTCCCCGCCGGGGAAGCTGTTGACCACGTAGGCGCTCACCACCGAGCCGGAGGCGTCGAGCGTGACGTATATTATCTCCTCCTTGTCGGAGGCCTCACCGGAGTCTGCTTCGGCGTCCGCGACTGTTTCCGCGGCGTCTGCGGCGGCAGGAGATGCCGCCTGAACGGCGCTGCCGGACAGAGCGGCCTGGGAGGCCAAGGCGGGGACGGTGGTGCTCAGGATGAGCAGCAGGGCGAGGGCGATGCAAAGGGTGCGTTTACTGGTTTTCATGGGCCTTTACCTCCTTGTTTGAGTAGAAGTTTGCATGCAATGTGGTGCGGCGCACTATGCCGTCAAATACGCAGAGGAAGCCGGGCAGGACAAAGAGCACTATCGTGAGGCTCAACAGGCTGCCTATGCCGAGGAAGAAGCCCAGCTGCGAGATTATGCCGTGGTGCGACACAAAGCCGAGCAGCAGGCCCACGACTATGATTGCGCTGCCGGAGGTGGACACCGAGAGCGTGACCGCGCTGACGGTGTGCGCTGCCGCCTCGTACTTGGGCATGGTCGCGCGGAACTCCGTGTAGCGGTCGGCGAAGAGTATGGCGTAGTCCACTGTCGCGCCGAGCTGTATGGAGCTGACTATCAGATAGGATATGTAGAACACCGGTGTGCCGCGGAAGTAGGGGATGGCCATGTTTATCCAGATGGCCGTCTCTATGCTCAACACAAGTATGACCGGCAAACTCAGCGACTTGAACGAGAAGAGCAGCACCACGAACACCGCGCCTATCGCGATAAGGTTGACCTTGACCGTGTCGGCGGTTATCGTATCCATGAGGTCGTAGGTGCTCACGCCGTCGCCTGCAAGATAGTACTCGTCGGGGTAAATCTCGTCCAGCACGCCGCGCACGCGCTCGACCAGTGCGAACGTAGAGCTGTCCTCGGCGTCGGCGTCGACCGTTATTACAAAGCGGCTGTAGTTCTCGCCGACGAGCAGGCTCAGGGTGTCCGGCGAGAGGTATTCCATGGGTATAGCCGCGCCGACGGTGTCTACGTAGCTGAGTATGCTCGTTATCTCAGGTATCTCGTGCAGCGCGTCGGAGAGTTCCGACTGCCGGGCGAGGTCGTCACGCGGCACCAGCGCCACCCAAGTGTCGCTCTTGCCGAATATGGACTCGATTTTTTCCGTGTCCTGGCCGTACTGCGTGTCGCTCCCGTAGATGTGTGCGCTGCCGTAGTAATAGCTGTTCTGGTTCGAGGCGAGGTACGCGGGGACCATGACAATGGCAAAGACGCATAGCATGGGCAGCATCACCCGGCGGATAAAGCGCCCGAAACGGTCAAAGCTGGGCATAAACGGCCTGTGGCGCGTCTTTTCCATGAGCTTGTACGTGGTGAGTATGAGCGCGGGGGCGAAGCAGAAAACGGTTATCAGGCTTATCACTATGCCCTTGGCCAGTGCGAGGCCCAGGTCCGGGCCAAGGCCGAAGCGCATAAACACCAGCGCCAGGAAGCCTATGACCGTCGTGAGGCCGCTGGACATTATGCTCATCGTGGACTTGCACAGCGCGTTCACCATGGCCTCGCGCGGGTTCGGCTCTTCCTCCAGGCACTCCGAGAAGCGCTGGATAAGAAACACGGAGTAGTCGAGCGTGCACGCAAGCTGCAGCACGCTGCCCGCGGCGTTGGTGACAAAGCTAATCTCGCCGAAGATGAGGTTGCTCCCGCCGTTCATCACGGCGGCCGCGCCTATGCCCGCCAGCACTATCCACGGCTCGACCCAGCTGGTGGTCGTCAGCGTGAGCACAAAGAGCACGAACAGCACTGATATCACCGTTATGAGCCGCACCTCGCTCACGGTGCCGGTCGTGGCAAGGGCGGTGCTCACGGCGTCGCCCGTGAGCGCCGCGCCGTCGCCCACCAGCTCGCGCACCGCTTCCACGGCGGAGACGCGCTGTGCGTCGGCGATGGTCACGGTGTAGAGCGCCGCGCCGTCTTTGTAATATGTTTCAACTGTGGCCGCGTCTTGAAATTCGAGGGGCTCAAGTATGTTTACGGCGTCATCAAGCCAGGTGATGCTCTCCACGCCCGGCACTGCGGCAATTTCTGCCTTGAGCTCAAGCGCGCCGGCAAGCGTGACATCCGGTACAAGCACGCGCATGTTCGGTATCCCGCCCGTGAACTCCTCGTCCAGCACCTCAAGCGCTACGGTGGAGGGCGTGTCGTCGGGCAGATAATCCGTGACGTTGTAGTTCACGCCGACACGTGTCCAGCAAAACGCAGAGATGATGACGAGCAACACGAAGAACGCGATGACCGCGCGCGGCGCGCCGGTGATGAAACGGTAAAACCTCCTCATTTGGTCATCCCTTTCGAATCCAGCATACTTAAAT
>CAYXVA010000115.1:0-5447 GCA_964467975.1 uncultured Oscillospiraceae bacterium
GCATCATTTGTGCTGCATATTTCTTCCACCGAAGGGGTCAGAGAGGGAAATTATATACTATATATACTAACATTAACATTGACGAATTGTAAGAACCGATGCGTACAATTATGGCAACATCCGAAATGATTTCCAGGCTCTTATCGCTTTCGCTCTGAATACGTGTAAAATCCACGTCAAAATCTGGTTAAACTTCACCATGGTAAACGCTGATAGTTGTGTGATATAATATATTGACACTGAAATATTTTCCGTGTTAGACTTTTGGAAAGAAGGGTTGGAAGTGAGAAAAAGAATTCCCGCGCTGCTGCTTGCGCTGGTACTTGTTCTGAGCCTCGCCGTACCGGTTTCCGCAGCCGGCCCGGAGAGTGCCCTTGCAGGTTATGAGAGCTCACAGCTGCTCACGCTCGGGGACCTCGCCGACATAGGCGACGCCCTCGGATTTGCCTCCTCCGAGCTAGACGAATTCACCGGCGAGGACACCGACGTCCTCACCATGCAGGAGGCCGCGGCCTATCTGCTCCGCTATGCCGGTATGGAACCCAGCCAGCTGGGCGAGTACCCGCGCGACTACAACGCCATGGCCGACAGCATCGGCCTCGCCGACGGCATCACCTGGAGCGCTGAGGGTGCCTGCACCGCCGGCGCGTTCGCGGTTATGCTCGACAACGTCGCCGTGCTCTATGACGCTCTGCACGCAGATACGCTTGAGCCGCTCTTTATCGACGGCCTCGCGCAGCCGATCTTCCCCTACACAAGCGGTATCCCCACCGAGGACGAGCCGTACAGCAACGAGACGAGCGACATAATCCGCTTCTTCGTCTACGTCGAGACCAACTACGACACCGACGGCGACGGCAAGCTCGACCTCGTCAAGACCCTCGTCCAGCTTCCCCGCGCCGCCATGGAAGGCGACTACGAGGCCGCCACCATCTTCGAGGCCCGTCCGTACATAACTGGCTGCACCGACCGCAGCCTGGAGTATGTTGAGGGCGAACTCGACTATGACATCTACTCCCAGCCCGCCGCACGTGTACCCGCCGGCAGCACTACCACAGAGGCGCATGCGGCCAACGCCGACGCCAACGAGTGGTACTATTGGAACGATTATGAGGACATGTACGATTACGAGGACCTGACCTGGTATGACTACTACCTCGTCCGTGGCTTCGCCGTTGTCTGCACCGGCGGCCTTGGCACTCTCGGCAGCGAGGGCTTCGAGACCTGCGGCAGCGATCTCGAGATCGACGCTTTCAAGTGCGTCATCGAGTGGCTGAGTGGTGACCGGGTCGCCTACACCGATCCCGACAGCAACATCACCATCGACGCCGACTGGTCCAACGGCAATGTCGGCATGACCGGCCGCTCCTACGCCGGCACCACCCAGTTCGGTCTTGCCACCACCGGTGTTGAGGGCCTCAAAACCATCGTCCCCGTGGCCGGCATCGCCAGCTGGTACGAGTACACAAACAGTCAGGGCATCTCCCTGCGCTCCGACACCGCCTATACCAACACCCTCGCCGCCTACTGCGCAGGCCGTTACCTCGATCCCGACGACTACGCCACCATCGCCGAGTCCTATGGCATCTATCTCTATCAGCTCCAGCAGGAGCAGCGTGAACTCAACGGCGACTACGGCGACACCTGGGCCATCCGCGACTACACCCTCGACTGGGCCAACATCTCCTGCCCGGCCCTGATAGTCCACGGCCTGAACGACGACAACGTCCGCACCAAGATGTTCGACCTCATGTACGACGCCTACCAGAAGGCCGGCGTAGACGTCAAGCTCCTGCTCCACCAGGGCACGCACCTGACCCCGACCTACCCCTCTAACGAGACTGAGATGTACATCGGCGACGAGCTCTACGACGAGATACTCAACCGCTGGTTCAGCCACTATCTCTATGACGTCGACAATGGCGCGGAGAACATGGCCGCTGTCACCGTCCAGGACAACACCGACGGCAGCTGGTACACCTTTGACGATTGGGACAGCGCCGAGACCATGCTCCTGAGCACCAGCACCACCTCTACCGAGGACACCACCACCATCACCGCCGACATAGCCGTTGACGGCGTGACCCGCAGCAACTGGGAGGACATCTACTCTGCCTCCTCCACCGGCAGCAGCTCCATGTACGTCGTCGAGCTCGAGGACGACACCACCATAAAAGGCACCGTTGAGGTCCACGTCCGTGCCTCCACCGACACGGCCGACTCCGACGCGCTGATGATGAGTGCCATGCTCGTGGACATTTACGAGGACGGCTTCATGGCCTACGTGCCCAGCGGCAGCTACCTGCCCGAGACCGTGCTCGCCGAGGACGGTGCCTGGATGGGCGGCGGCTTGAGCAACTTTGACCTCGTCGAGTTTGCGCAGACCGAAACCACCTATAAAATCATCGCCCGCGGCTGGATCGACCTCTACAACCCCACCGCCGGTTATGACAGTGCTTCCGCCGCCACTCGCACCGAAATTGAGGCCGGCAAGTACTACGACTACACCATCTATCTGCAGCCGAACGTCTACACCGTAGAAGCCGGGCACAAGCTCGCCCTGGTCATCTACACCTACGAGCCGAGCATGCGTTCGAGCGACTACACCGCCGATTACAGCATCACGATAGACAACACCGCCACCTACGCCAGTATCCCCGTAACCAGCGTGCCCGACAGCACCGACCTCATCTTCACCGATGTGTCCGTCGCCGACTGGTTCTACGAGAGCGTCATGTACGTCGTGAACAACGGCATCATGAACGGCGTTGACTACGGCGTGTTTGCCCCCGCTGACAGCACCACCCGCGCCATGCTCGTAACCATGCTCTACCGCATGGAGGGCGAGCCCGAAGTCACCGGCGAGAACATCTTCACCGACGTCGCCGACGGCACCTGGTACACAGACGCGGTCATCTGGGCCAGCGAAAACGGCATAGTTGACGGCGTCGCCGACGACCTGTTTGCCCCGACCGCGAGCATTACCCGCGAGCAGATTGCCACGCTGCTGTACCGCTACGCCGAGTACAAGGGCTATGACCTCGTCGAAGGCGCGGACATCACCGGCTGGGCCGACTACAGCGCCATAGGCGACTGGGCGCTTGAGGCCATGAGCTGGGCCAACGCCGCCGGCCTCATCAACGGCCGCAGCGATACCGAGCTTGCCCCGACCGGCACCGCCATCCGCTGCGAAGTCGCGGCCATTCTCATGCGTTTCGACCAGGGCGTTGTCCCCGCCGAAACTGTTGCCGAAGCCGCATAACAATCAACAAAACAACCGCCCCGTCAATCGACGGGGCGGTTTTGTTTTGCTTTTTTCAGCTTCTGCGCAGGACCTGCCTGAGCGGCTTTATGAGTTCCGGCATCACAATGCCGTAGACAATCGCCTTTCCCACGCACAGCGCCAGCCTCGCGGCGAGCGTACCGAACACGAACACGGCCGAGTAGTAGCCGTAGAGCTTGCTGTCGACGTACAGTGCGAAGGTATTCAGGATTGTTATTGCGAGCTCGCTGAGGACAATGACGGCAATCATCTGCGCACGGCTGAGCTGGAAATTATGCTTGCGCGCGTATGCGCCGGTGATAAGGCCGCAGACAACGTAGGGCAGTATCCAGAGCACGGTTGTAAGCGTGACGCCGTAGCCGGAGAAGAGCAGCTGGTACAGGAACGTGCCTATGCCGCCAATCAGCATGCCGTCGGCAGGGCCAAAGAGCAGCGCGCCTATGTGAACGGGCACACTCTCAAACGTGACCTTGAAGTTCCCTCCGAGCTGCAGCGCAAAGCTGGCCAGAATCATGCACATGGCGGTGAGCATCGCGTCCATGGCCAGCTGGCGTGGGGTAAATCTGCTTTTTTTCAATTGTAAGTCTCCTTTCGTGACAGTTGCCACGAAAGGAGACGCACGTCTCCCAAGGTGGCAGCGGACGCGGACAAGGCACCGCGGGGCTCTGGGCCCCTTCGTCCATGGGCAACTTCCCATCCCATGGCACTTTACGCGCCAAATCCTACTCTGTCTCGTTGCACAAGCACATTTTTTCGCCTGTGTCAAATGAATTATACTTAGCAAACTCCCGGCTGTCAAGCCGGTTTCGCCCGGCGCGCCTGATTTATCGTCAGGAGCGGGGCGCGCTCACTCAAAGAGCGGCGCCATTTCGTCAAAGAGCTTTTGGAACTCCTCCGGGTCGCCGGATATCTTGTACTTGTGCTCAGGCGCGGGGAACGAGCCCTCCTTGACCTCTTTGACATATTCGCTCATGCCCTGCGTGGCGAGCGCGGCGATGTCGACGTACTTCTTCGTGAACTTGGGCGTGAAATTCTTGTACATGCCCAGCGCGTCGGCCGCCAGCAGCACCTGGCCGTCGCAGTCCGCGCCGGCGCCTATGCCGTAGACGGGGATGGGCAACATCTTGTGGACATAGCCGCAGACCTCCTCGGGCACGCCCTCGAGCAGCAGCACGCGCGCTCCCGCCTTCCAGACGGCGATGGCGTCCTCGATGACGGCCTTTGCGCTGTCGGTCGTGCGCCCCTGGGCCTTGAAGCCGCCCATGCTCGCGCTCGACTGCGGGGTGAGCCCAATGTGGCCGAATACGACCATGCCGGCCTTTGTGATGGCCTCAATCTTGTCTGCGACCGCAACGCCGCCTTCGAGCTTGACGGCGTCGACGTCCGCCTCCTTGTAGAAGCGCACGGCGTTGCGCACCGCGTCTTCCACGCTCGCGTGGTACGAGCCGAAGGGCAGATCGCCGATAAGGTACGTGTTCGGCGCGCCGCGGCGCACACCCTGGCAGTGGGCAATGCTCATATCCATCGTGACGGGCACCGTGCCGGGCCAGCCGTAGACTATCATGCCCATCGAGTCGCCGCAGAGAATCATGTCCATGCCGGCCTCCTCGGCGTACGACGCAAACAGCGAATCATACATGACCATCCACACAGCCTTCTCTCCATTGGCCTTCATCTTGTAGAGGTCGAGTATAGTCTTTTTCTTTGCCATGAATCTGTCTCCTTTCGTGGCGGAATACACATACCACCTGGGAATATGCTAACCGATTCACGGCCGTTTGTCAACGTCGCAAGGGGCGGTTTTGCGCGGCGGTTTATGACTCGAGCTGCGCTATTTCTTCGAGCAGCTCCTCGTACGTGCCGTGACGGTCGCTGCCGTAGATGCTGTCGGGCTCTATCCCGGCGAGGTACCAGACCCCGTCGAGTTTGCTCAGCTCAAACCGGTAAAGGCTGTGCATCGCGCTGCCGTCGCCGTCAGTGTCCACGGTCTCATACACGGCGGACACGTCGGCGAGAGCGCCCTCGCCGTCAATTTCAAGGCTCTCGAAGTCCAAATCCACGTTGTACCAGACTACGGACTCGTCGAAGTCCTCGCTGAGGTGTATGTACCGGGTCTCCTCGACAAAATACATGAGGCTCTCATACCCCGGCGCGGACGCGTCCA
>CAYXVA010000116.1:0-5407 GCA_964467975.1 uncultured Oscillospiraceae bacterium
ACAGATTCTCGGCACGAGCGCCGAGGGCATAGACCTCGCCGAGGACCGCGAGAAGTTCGACGCGCTGCTTGAGAGCCTGAAGATCAAGCGCCCGCGCGGCGCGGCGGTGCACTCGCTTGAAGAGGCCATCGCCACGGCCGACGACCTCGGTTACCCCGTGCTGTTGCGCCCGAGCTACGTCATAGGCGGCCAGAACATGGTGATTGCTCACGACGAGGCGGAAGTGCGCCGGTACATGGACGTGATAATCACCGCCGGCAACGGCGCGAACGTGCTCATAGACCAGTACCTGCCCGGCACGGAGCTCGAGTGCGACGTCATTTCCGACGGCGAGCGCGTGCTCGTCCCCGGCATCATGGAGCACATAGAGCGCGCGGGCATACACTCCGGCGACTCTATCGCCGTCTGCCCGCCGTACAACCTGAGCGAGGCCATGACGCAGCGCGTGCTCGAGTGCTCGCGCGCCCTCGCTCTCGCGCTGGGCACCCGCGGGCTGGTGAACATACAGTACCTCGTGTTCAAAGACGAGCTCTACGTGATAGAGGTCAACCCCCGCGCGAGCCGCACCGTGCCGTACTTAAGCAAGATAAGCGCCCTGCACATGGCCGACGTCGCCACGCGCGTCATGATGGGCGAGACGCTCGAGAGCATGGGCTACCCCGACGGGCTTGCGAAAGAGCCCGAGTACGTGGGCATCAAGGTGCCCGTGTTCAGCTTCGAGAAGGTCCCGAACGCCAACAGCATCCTCGGCCCCGAGATGAAGAGCACCGGCGAGGTGCTCGGCATAGGCCGCACCTTTGAAGAGGCGCTCTACAAGGGACTCACTGCGGCGGGCTTCAAGTTCGTGTCCGATGGCGGCGAGCAACGCCTCGGCGTGCTGCTCAGCGTCGAAAACCGCCAGCTCGGCGAGATAGGCGAGCTGGTGCGCAGGCTCGACGCCGACGGTCGGCACATCTACGCCACACCCGACACCGCCGCCGCGGTCAAGGCCCTCGGCTGCTACGCCTTCGACATCGGCGCCGTGACGCGTACGACGGACATAGGCGGGCTCCTGGAGCGCGCAAAGATTGGCCTCGTCATATACACCGGCGCACTGCACGACGACACGATGGGCGACTACACCGAGCTGCACTATCAGGCCGTCAAGCGCGGCATACCCACTCTCACGAGCATAGACACCGCGCTCGCCTCCGTCTCGCTCCTGGACGGCAAATGGACGGAAGATTCGACCGAACTCGTCGATATCTCCGGCATAAGCGTATAAATACCGCCGGCCGCCAGAAACATTATCGCGCCGCTATCCGTCACAGGGTAGCGGCGTGAGTGGTTTTTCCCCATATTTTACTCAACGTCTGCGTAAAATTCCGTCAATAATGACACATTTTTAAGCCTTCGACCGGTTTTTTGTTGCATGTCGCGCCGGAATGGGATATGCTATCCACGACACCGGTTTCGGTTCCAATCACTCAATCAAAGGTGGTCATAAATGAGTTTTCTCGCCAAGATACGGCAATTTTCCGCAGCAAAGCTGCCGCTGGTCCTGGGTATATACATCATCTTCCAGCCGCTCATTGACATACTGACGGCGCTCGGCGCGATGGCGGAGATGGACGCCACCGTCGGCACCGTGGTCCGGGCGGTTTTCATGGCGCTGTGTTTCCTGTACGTCGTGTTCGTCTGCAAGTTCAAGGGCAAGAAGTGGTGCGTACTCTCGCTCGGAATCATCTGCGCCTACCTCGCGCTCTTCCTCATTTGGATGTACTCCCTGGGCGGGATGGCGCTGTGCTTTGAAAACGTAAAAGAGCTCGCCAAGGTCTACTTCGCGCCCATTGTGGCGGTGTTCCTATACGCTATCTACCGCGAGTACGGGCACTACGTGTCCACGCGCGCCATAGCCATCGCCGGCGCAATCTATGTCTGCGTCATCGTCATTGCCTTTGTCACAGGCACGAGCTTTGTCTCCTACAGCAGCTCCGGCTATGGCTACAAGGGCTGGTTCTACGCGGCAAACGAAGTGAGCTGCATCATCGCGCTCACCGCGCCGGTGACCATATACTACTGCCTCAAGCAGATACCCACAGTCAACCGCCGCACCTGGTGGAAGGTCGCGCTTATCGCCTTTGTGCTGCTCTCGGTCGTTGTCAGCGCAAACTTCATCGGCACGAAGATAGCCTTCGGCATCACGCTCATATACTGCGTAATCGGCACGGTCTGGGCACTGGTGATGTTCGTCAGGAAACGTACACGCGAGTATTTGGTGCGGTTCGTCGTCCTGGCCGTGCTGAGCGCGGCGATATTTGCGCTGTACTTCTTCTCCCCGCTGCATAGCTACCTCAACAACATCTACACGCGCCTTCTGCAAGAGGACCCCGAGCTGGTCATGGCATCGTGGAGCAAAGAGATACAGGAGGCCAGCCGCGGCACCTGGCTGCGCGAGCTCATAAACAACAACGACGTCGTAAAGCGCATTGACCAGATACTCAGCCGCCGCCTGCTCTCGGCCTCGCCGAGCGTACAGGTGTTCACCGACGGAGGGCTGATGATAAAGCTCTTCGGCATCGGCTACGGCAACGCTGAGAGCTATGGGCGCAGCATACAGTTTATGATAGAGATCGACCCGCTGGGCATCCTCATCCGCCAGGGCATCGTGGGCTTTGTACTGTACTTCATCCCCTACCTGGCCTTCATCGTCTACGCCATCGTGCAGTTCCTGCGCCGCCCGGCCCAGCGTCTCTCCACGCTCAGGTACTGCACCTACCTCTTCTCCACCCTCGCGGCGTTCGGTATCTCCGTCATTGCCGGCCACGCCCTGGTCTCCCCCGCCGTTTCCACCTTCGTGCTGGTAATTTCCTTCCGGCTGTGGATACTCACACGGGAACAAAACCGGCTGCCGCGCGTGGACAAGGGCGCCTAACACACGCACCCCGCTCCGTAAAACCTTATATACAGGAGGGCGTTATGATAGTAACCACCACCAATACCATCGAGGGCCACAGCATACGCGAATACTGCGGGATAGTTTTCGGCGAGGTCATCACGGGCGTAAACGTGTTCCGTGACATCGGCGCGAGCTTCCGCGACTTCTTCGGCGGACGCAGCCAGGGCTACGAGGACGAGCTGCAGAACGCGCGCAACGAGGCGCTGGCTGAAATGTGCCAACGCGCCGAAAACATAGGCGCCAACGCCGTAGTCGGCGTCGACATCGACTACGAGGTTATCGGGACAAACAACGGGATGCTGATGGTCTCGGCATCCGGCACCGCCGTTATTTGCGACTGAAAGCCTGATGAGGCCCTGGAAAAGTGCAAAATCCCGCCCGGCGCACCGGGCGGGCCTTGGGGGAACCCTGCACGGGTTCCCCCAATTGACATGGAGGGTAAGTTCATGAAAAAGAAAGTCGTAAGTAAACACAACAACTCCGGCAACTGCTTCGTCTGCGGCCTCAACAATGAGTTCGGGCTGCATGCAAGCTTCTACGAGCTCGAGGACGGCAGCATCGTCGGCCTCACCACGGCCGACTCCCATCACCAGAGCTACCCCGGCCGCGTCCACGGCGGCGTGATATGCGCGCTGCTCGACGAGACTATGGGCCGCTCGATAAACGTCACCGAGCCCGACACCTGGGCCGTCACCGGAGACATCAACATACGCTACCGCCACCCCGTTCCCTACGACGTGCCGCTTATCATCACAGGACGCATAACGCGCAACTCCCGCCTTATCTTCAACGGCGAGGGCGAGATAATCCTGCCCGACGGCACCGTCGCCGCCAGCGGCAGCGCGAGGTACATGAAGCGGCCTCTCGACGTTATCGGCGACCTCGAATCCAACGGCGACATATGGACGCTTGTGCAGTCCCCCGACGACCCGACCGAAATCGACATACCGGAACTGAAGAAATAATGCGCATAGATTTCAACGCTCTGCCCACGCGCACCGCGCCCGGCATGAACGGCGGCGCCGGCGAGATGACCGCCCGCATGTGCGCCGGAGAACACGGCAAGCTCATAGTGAGCAAGCTGCACCCCGGCTGCTCGATAGGTCCACACCGGCACGAGACGAGCGACGACATAAACTTTGTCCTCACCGGCATGGGCGAAGCGGTCTGCTGCGGCGAGACAGAGCCGCTCTCGCCGGGCGTCTGCCACGTCTGCCCCAAAGGCGGCGAGCACAGCATCAGGAATACCGGCGATACAGATCTCGTGCTGCTCACCGTCGTCGTGGAGCGGTAAGCGCCCGTATACAAATTCACGCTGTCGCCGATATGCCCGCGCGCCCGCGCCTTATCGGTGGTGTGGCGCCGGGCGGCTTTTCGTCAGCATTTTTTATTCAAGCGCTGGTTTGATGCTTGAAAGGCGCATAAACGCAAGAAAACCCGCAGCCACATGGGCTGCGGGTTTTTACTGGCAGGGGAAGAAGGTTTCGAACACCCCCGCACCCCGTGATTACAGGGTTTTCAACCCCCGTTAGCATTTTTGTTAGCATTTTCGGTGTCGTAAAAGGCCGCCAGCTCGCCCTTGTAGCGCTCGATATCCGTCTGCGCAATGTGCGTGTATATCCTGCGCATCGTCCCGGCGTCCGACCACCCGCCAATCTCCATTGCTATCTGTTCCGGCACGCGCAGATGATAGCACAGCGACGCGAACGAGTGCCGCAGCCCGTGTATGCCGACTTCGGTTATACCGGCCTCCCGGCACACTTTGGCTATCCTGTAGCGCAGTGCCTTGTCGGTTATCTTGAGCAGCGGCCCCTCCGGCTCTCTGTCGCGCTCCAGGGCCGTTTTAAGAGCGGGGATGAGTATGGGCACGTTGCGCGTGGAAGAAACGTTCTTCGCGCGGTTCTTGGGGACATAGACGTTGTTCGCGTCGAGCACCATGACGTTTTCGACGCGGACAAAATCCGCACCGGCGGGTATGTTCTCCCAGCGCAGCCCGCGAATCTCGGAGAGGCGGAGCGATGAGAGCGCCAGCAGAGCCGGGGCGGCTATATCGGTGCCGGCAACCGCTTCGACAAATACTCCTATTTCCTCGGCCTTGAGGAAAGGTATGGAGCGCGTGGCCGCCTGCGGCAATTCGAGCTTTGGGACGTGATACCCGGAGCTTCCGGCAGCCGCACGGAGAAAGGCGATAGTGTTCCTGAGCGTCTTAGGCTTGTACTTTGCCGCCAGCTCGTTCAGGAGCAGTTGCCAGTCCTCGCGCTTCATGCCGTTCAGCTCGCGCTGGGCGTAAGGCGCAAGCCGCTTCTGTGTGATTTTGTAGGCCCGCATCGTCACCGGGCTCAGTACGTTCTCGCGCTCGCTTATGTATTGCTCCATCGCCTCGCCAATCGTCGGCGCGGCTTCCTTCCGTTCCCTCGCCCCGGCCCTGTACTCGGCCTTGATGCGCTCGGCCTCGCGGGTGACGGCCCG
>CAYXVA010000117.1:0-5393 GCA_964467975.1 uncultured Oscillospiraceae bacterium
AGGCCGCAGGCCACGTATCGAAAACTGCCCACGCAGCGGCGGGCGCGTTAGCGCCAAACTGCGGTCGGCGATGGGGAGACTAAATTCAGGTTTAGGGATACCAGCCTGTAAAGTCTGTACAAACTTGGGTTAAAACGTACCATATCGTACCGACAAGCACCAAAGCGCTTTTCTTTCGGGGTCTGGGACGCTTTCTTTGTGCAAGGAACAAAGAAAGCGCCCCAGAAACACTCAAAGTTTGCAGAGAGAAAAAAAGAAACAAGGACCACCACATGAAACTCTACCTATACGGCACCGACAACAAATACGCCGCGGAGCAGACGCTGCTGACGCTCTTCCCCACGGAGCGGCCCGAGTACCCCGAGGGCGCGCCGGAGGGCGAGCGCTGCGAGATACGCGTCGCGCGCGGGGCGAAGTACGCCGTGTGCACGGCAAAGCTCGTGCGCGGCGGGGAGGTCTATCACGGCCTCGCGCGCGCTGAAAACGCGAAAATGCGCGACAAAGACAGCGAGGCGCACTACTTAAACCGCATCATAAAGCTCGCCTTCTACCGCGCCGCGCTCGCGAGCGGGGTCAAAGAGCCCGTGTGGGGCTGCCTCACCGGCGTGCGGCCCGCGAAGCTCATGACCGGCTATCTGCGCGAGGGGCTCTCTCCGCGCGCGGCGAGGTCGCGCTTCATGCGCGAGTATTTTGTGCAGCCCGAGCGAGCGCAGCTCTGCCTCGACGCGGCGCTATACTCCGAGCGGGAGCGCGCGCTACTTGAAGAGCGCGACGTGTGCCTCTACGTGGGCATCCCGTTTTGCCCGACTCGGTGCGCGTATTGCAGCTTCGTCAGCCAGAGCGTGGAGAAATCGATGAAATTAGTGCCGCAGTTCCTGGACGCCTTCTGGGGTGACATAGCCGCCACGGGCGAGGCCGTAAAAAAAGCCTCTCTGCGCCCCGTCGCGCTCTACATGGGCGGCGGCACGCCGACGACGCTCTCCGCCGAGCAGCTCGACGAGCTGTGTTCGCGGCTGGAGAGCAGCTTCGACCTCACGCACCTTCGTGAGTACACCGTCGAAGCCGGCCGCCCGGATACGATAACGCTCGACAAGCTCGAGGTATTGCGCTCCCACGGCGTGCGCCGTGTGAGCGTCAACCCGCAAACCATGTCGGACGGCGTGCTCGAGGCCATAGGCCGCAGGCACACGGCGCAGGACATAGTCGATGCGCTCGCGCTCATGCGCAAAGTGGGCGGCTTCGACGTGAACATGGATTTGATTGCGGGGCTGCCCACAGATACCCCCCAGGGGTTTAGTGAGACGCTGACGCGTGTTCTTTCGCTCGGACCCGAGAACGTCACGGTGCACACCCTTTCCCTCAAGCGCGGCAGCAACCTCACCGTCATGGGCGGCGCGCTGCCCGAGGCAGCCGACGTGGGCGCGATGCTCTCCGAGGCGCTTGAGCGGCTCCCGGCGGCGGGATACGAGCCGTATTACCTCTACCGGCAGAAGTATATGGCCGGCGGCTTTGAGAACGTCGGCTGGACGAGGCCGGGGCATGAGAGCCCGTACAACATCTGCATAATGGAAGAGCTGTGCAGCATAATTTCAATGGGCGCGGGCGGCTCCACAAAGCTCGTCGCGCCGGGGAAAATAAAGCGCTTTTTCGCACCCAAGTACCCGCTCGAGTATATAAGCGGCGCGGAAAATATCCGCGCGGGCAAAGAAAGGATAACCGAGTTCTATGGCCTTTGACCTCAGCGAGATAAACTACCGCACCGTAGCCGACCCGAAAGAGTTCGTGGCGGAGTGCGACGCCGCCTATGCCGCGAAGATTTCAAAGGCGGCGGACATGATAAGCGAAAACCGCAAAAAGAGCCCTATCGTCTTACTCTCCGGGCCGAGCGGCTCCGGAAAGACGACGACGGCACAGAAGATAGAGGAAGAACTTCGCCGCCGCGGGATAAAGAGCTACACCGTCAGCCTCGACAACTATTTCATCGACGTCGACCCCAAGACCAGCCCGCGCACGGCGGAAGGCGATTACGACTTTGAGAGCCCGAAGTGCCTGGACATGGCGCTGCTCAATGAGCACTTCAACGCCCTCACGCGCGGCGAGCGCATTTTCGTGCCCAAGTACGAGTTCTCGCGCCGCATGCGCGTCATGGAGCCGAGCAAGTCGCTCAAGCTCGGGCCGGACGAAATAGCCATTTTCGAGGGCATCCACGCGCTCAACGACGAGATAGCGGGCAGGCACCCGGAGGCGTTCAAGCTCTATATCTCCGCGCGCTCGAACGTCGAGTTTGGCGGCAAGGTCGTGTTCAAGGGCACGTGGATACGCCTCGTGCGCCGCACGGTGCGCGACAAGCTGTTCCGCGCCTACGACCCGGCGACGACGCTGTCCATGTGGGCCAACGTCCGCCGGGGCGAGAAGCTGTATATCTCCCCGTACAAGGAGAGGGCGAACCTGATGCTCGACACCGCGCTTGAGTACGAGCTCCCCGTCATGAACAGCACGGCCACCGAGCTCTTTTCGTCCGTCCCCGAGGGCATAGAGCGCTATGAAGAACTCCGGCAGGTGCTCCCGGCTCTGCAGTTATTCGGCCACATAGACGAGAGCCTCGTCGCCCCCGATTCCCTGGTCCGCGAATTCATCGGCGGCGGGATATATGAGCAGTAAACGCGTCTAATCATACGAAAACCGCCCCGAAAACGGGGCGGCTTTCTTTTTTCACTTCACACGCGGCGGCGCGCGACGGCGACGGCCAGGGTGGGCAGGAGCAGAGCGAAAATCATGGCCAGGTTCGCGTAAACGACGAGCTCGTCGGACACCGTGCGCATGGCGCGCGAGTTGGGCGCGATCACCAGGGCGCAGCCTAACGCGAGCGCGGCGCAGGCGAGTGTGACCAGCGTGCGCGGCGTGAGGCATTTCGGTGTTTCCGGGCGAGAGCGAAGGCCCAGCGCGAGCCGCAGTGCGCCGGATGCGGCCATGAGGGCAAAGCCACACAGCACAAAGTCGCTGAGTACCCACAGCCCGGTGATAAGCGCGTCTATGCGCACGGCGACGCCGAAGAGCCCCGTGTTGCTCACGAGCGCGAAGAAAGGGTATGTCAGCGCCCCGGAGAGCTCGGGCCCGAAGCGCCCCGTCACCGCCGCGACGGCGGCAGTGAGGAAAAGGCACTCGCGCAGGCTCCACCCGGCCATCGAGCGCGCGCGGTGCTCGATGGGCGAGCCGGTTTCAAGAAACGGCACGTTCACCAGCACAAAGCTCACCGTGCCCAGCACCTCTATGCCGCCGAGCGCGATGCCGGGTGCGTCCAGATAAGACACGGGCAGTAGCTCGTCCCAGTCGAGCTGCGCCAGGCCGAAGCCGAGTATGGGTACGACCGCGAGCAGCAGCAGCGCCCGGAAGAGCTCGGCCGTGCGTGCCAGACGCTTGACGCTGCCCAGAGCGGCAATTACGCACACTCCGAGGCCTATCGCGACAAACGGCCACGGCGACGCGCCCGTATAAATAGTGTATATGAAGCGAGACGCGCCGCTCCGGAGCGAGAACCCGGCGTAAAGCGCCAGCCACAGCCCGTAAATGAGCAGCACCGCGCGGCCAAAGCGCGGGAAGGCGCGCATAATGACCTCGCCCAGCCCCTCGCCGGGCGCTTTGCTTTTCATGGCCCGGGAGACGAACGCCGCCACGAGCGCGCACAGCGGCGCGGCGAAAACCGGGCAGAGCCAGCCGGCGTGCATGGCCGCGCGCGCCGCCGCGCCGGGTATGAGCCGCGTTGCGGGCGAGAGCAGTATGACAAAGCTCATGGCCTGTATTTGCCGGCGTGTAGGCTCCCTCATGAACTCACCCCCGTGTACGGCGAGTCGGCGTATTCGCGCATATTGAGGATTCTGGCGCTGCATGAGACGCGAATCTCGAGCGTGCTGAGGGCCTCTTCCCAGAGGACCGGCATGTTTGAAAAGCGCACCGGCTGCGTCGATTCGATGTACCGCCCCAGGCCCAGGAAATCGGCGCCGAGGGACACGCTCGCATCCAGTGCCTCGACCGTCCATGAACAGACCAGCTCCGAGAGCTCGCGCTCAAGCGAGGCCCATGAGTCCTCGCTTCCGAGTTTGCTGCCCGCCGGGGCTTCGATTACGCTGCCGCTCACCTCGACGCTGACGTTTATGGCCGCGACGGCGCCGTCTTCGTCCCACACGGGCTCCATCGACACCTTCGCGCCGGCGAGCCCGGCTGTTACGCCGCCCTGGAGCTCAACGACGGTGCTGCCCGGCCCGCCGATGAACAAGCCCGCCCCCAGCGCTGCGTCCTCATCCAGCCAACCCGCAAGGCCGTCCGGCGTGAGAATGGCAAAGCCCGCGGGCGTTGGCGTGAGACTCCCGTCCGCGCCTTCAGTCACATTGATAGCCGCTGCAAGCGCGGCGTTTGAAGCTATCAGCGCGCGGGCCACATCGGCGCATGTCGGCACAGGCGCCGGGCCGTCGCTGCGCATCCGTTCGCTGAGCGCGTTGAGATCGGCGAACACGTCCTCCGGAGAGCCGTCCCCGGTCAGAAGCTCGCCGGCGGTCCCGCTTTTGAGCACGAAGAACTCGGTGTCCAGCCGCAGATCGGTGCTGCGCGTTATGGAATCGAGCCAGCGCTCCGCCTCCCCGGCCGCCGAGGCGCCGAGGACAATCGCCCCGGTGCCCGAGAAAAATAGCGTACCGCGCCCCGCGAGGAGCTCGAGGCCCCGCATCGCGCCGTCGAACGACGTGCCGGAGCACGCCAGGCGCACCGGTTCGCGCCCGGAGGCGTCGGAGCCCGTGGCGACGGAGACCGTCACGCCTCCCCCGGGGTCCAAATCAAGGCCCAACGCCTGCACGATCTCCAGGCTCTCTATGTCGCGGTAGCTTTTGTATATGCTCTGCGTGCAGCCGCTGAGCGTGAGCAGCAAAGCGGCCAGAAGCGCGATTGCAACGCGGCGCATGGCGAGACTCCTCCTTATCTTTGCCGCCTACGGTTCCAGCCTGCCAGGTGGCGCGAGCGGAATTTATTTGCGCGGTTCGGCCGCTTGAGCAGTACGCGCAAAAGTGCGCCGGCGTCCGAGCCTGTGAAGGGTGCGGTGTACGCCTTGCCGAAGCTGTCGAGCCCCGCGGTATACCAGATAAGCAGCGCCATACCGGTTATGACGCCGTACAGCCCCAGGGCCGCCGCCGCGACTACTAACGTCAGGCGCCCTAGCCGCACCGCCGCGCCCAGGTCCTGGCTGGGCATCGTGTAGCCGCATATGCCGGAGAGCGCGACGACTATAACGGCAATGGGCGAGACCACCTTCGCCTCGACCGCGCTCTGGCCGACGATAAGCGCGCCGATTATGCTCGCCGTCTGTCCCACGGGGTCCGGCAGACGCAGCCCCGCTTCCTGCAGCA
>CAYXVA010000118.1:0-5328 GCA_964467975.1 uncultured Oscillospiraceae bacterium
AGAAGGGCGGCGTCGGCGCCCTGCGCCCTGGGCGAGGCGAATTCGAGCACCGTGCGCCCGTCGGCGGCGCGCACGACGCGGTTGGCCTTCGTCGCGATAAGACTCTGGTGGTTTATCGTCAGCAGCAGGAAGGTCTCCAGCAGCTGGGCCTGTATGGCCGGGGCGCGGATGGTCATGATTGGCTCGCGCGGGAACACCGGCGTGCCCTCCGGCACGGCCCAGACGTCGCCGGTGAACTTGAAGTCCTTCAGATAGTCGAGGAAGTCCTCGCTGAATATGCCCCTGCCCCTGAGATACTCGATGTCCTCGCTGTCAAAGTGCAGATTGCGAATGTAATCCACCGCCTGCTCGAGCCCGGCCGCTATGGCAAAGCCGCCGTTGTCCGGCACCGTGCGGTAAAAGAGGTCGAAGTAGGTTATCTTGTCCTTCATGCCGCTCATGAAGTATCCGTTGCCCATGGTGAGCTCGTAAAAATCACAGAGCATGGTATAGTTGTGTCCGCTGTATTTTTGCATATATGGCTCCCTCCAAGGAGATGTTGCAATGATTATATGCCCTTTACGCAGAATTTGCAATGCGTCAGCCCTGTTATTAAATAAACTATCTTGTCACCTGTCAAGAACGGTGCAACGCCATGGAAAAATGCGCCGCGCTCAGGTCAGTAGCCGCTCGAGCAGCTCCACGGCCTCGGCAAGGCGCTCGCCGGCGAGCCCGGTGTAGTTGACGACCAGCACGTGCTGCTCTGCCCGGGCGGGGTCAAACGCATAGTCCGAGAGGAAGCCCAGACGCAGCCCGAGGTCCTCCGCCCGCTCGCGGATTTCGGCGTCGGGGAGGCGTGTGTCGAGACGCATGAGAAAGTGCAGCCCGGCCCCGGGCTCGGAGATGTGCACGCGGCGAGCGAAAGAGCCGGCGTTAAACGCGTCGAGCACGGCGGCGCGCCTGTCGCGGCAGGCCTTGCGCAGCCGGGAGAGGTGGCGCTCGTAGTAGCCGCCGGAGATGAAGCGCGCGAGCACGTGCTGCTCAAGGCTCGGCACGGCGCAGGAGTAAAAGCCGAGCCGCGCTTCCCATTCGTCGAGCAGCCGCTCCGGCAGCACGAGATAACCCACTCGCATACCGGGCGAGATCGTCTGAGAGAAGGTGTTGACGTATATGACCCGCCCCGCTCGGTCGATGCTCGAGAGCGTGGGCAGGGGACGGGGCGTGAAGCTCAGCTCGCTGTCGTAGTCGTCCTCAATGATGTAGCCGCCCGTGCCCTGCGCCCAGTTAAGCAGTTCCTGGCGGCGGGGGAGGGGCGTCACGAGCCCGGTGGGGTACTGGTGCGCGGGCGAGATGTGCAGCACGGCCGCGCCGCTTTTTTTGAGCGCGGCGACGTCAACGCCCTGGGAATCGAGCCCCACGGGCAGACAGACGGCCCCGGAGCCCGTGTATGCCTGACGTATTTTCGGATAGCCCGGGTCCTCGAGCGCGAAGGCCGCGCCGTTAAAGAGCTGCGCGAGCATGAGGTACAAAAACTCAGCGCCCGCGCCTACCACGATTTGCCCGGCCGTGACAGGCATGCCCTTGTAGCCGCGCAGATAGGCCGCTATCGCCTCGCGCAGCTCGCGGAGTCCGGGGTGCGGTACGCTCTGCAGCAGCGCATCGGGGTCCTCGGAGAGCACGCGCCGCGTCAGCCGGGCCCATACGCCCACGGGGAAGAGGGACGAGTCGACCCGGCTCGAGCGCAGATCCAGCCGCCACGCGCGCGCGGGCGGCTCGCTCGCAGACGGACGGGGCTCGTCGTCCGTGGGCGGGGCCGACAGCGGCTGCGCGCAGACGTAATAGCCGCGCCGAGGCCTCGCCTCCACGCAGCCCTCGGCCTCCAGCTGGCTGTAGGCCGCCTCGACCGTGATAACGGACACGCCCAGATGTTCGGAGAGCGCGCGCCGCCCGGGCAGCTTTTCGCCCGCGGTCAGCGCGCCGGAGAGTATGTCGCGCCGCAGGCAGCGGTAAATGTATTCGTAGATTGGCATCTTGCCGCGTTTCGTGAGGTCGTAGGTCAGCATATCGAACCTCTGGTATTATCAAAAAAGTTAAAAGTGGATATTTCAATAATACCACATGCGTCGTAAAATGCAAGTGCAAAACACCTGGTGAGGCGATACAGAATGACACAGGAAAAGAACGTTTCATACCGTACGCGCGTGCTGGTCATGACGGCGCTGCTTGCGGCGTTCTCGTGCGTAGCGACGCTGGTAATCCGCGTACCCTCGCCGACGGGCGGGTACATGAACCTGGGCGACACCGTCGTGCTGCCGGGCGCGTATCTGCTGGGCGGCGCCTACGGCGCGGCCGCGGGAGCGATTGGCCCGGCGCTGGCCGACCTGATAAGCGGCTACCCCGTCTACGTGCCGGCGACGCTGGTCATAAAGGCGCTCATGGCGCTCATGGCGGCGGGCATCTACCACGCATGCGTGAAGAAGAGCTGGTCGCTCGTGCTTGCCAGCCTGTGCGCCGAGATATGGATGGTCGCCGGCTACTGGCTCTACGACGGTTTCCTGATGCGCTCGCTCGTCGGCTCGCTCGCCGGAGTCCCTTCAAACCTGGTACAGGGAATTTTCGGGATTGTAGTGAGCACCGCGCTGGCCATAGCGCTCCGTGCGGCAAAGCCCGTGCGAGTGTGGTTCCCCTCAATATAAATAACACAAAATGTAAAAAGCCCTCGAAATTCGGGGGCTTTTTGTCATATATAAATTCATCAAAAATAAAAGTGCCGGTGTAATTTGCGGCCGCCTGAGTTAGAATAAGAGCCATGTTTCAGGAGGTGGCCCAATGTCAATTATCAATATTATCACAAAAAATAATCTGGCGTATTATGTCAGATGTCTACAAGAGCAGGAGCGGGCTCCGGCGACGATCGAGAGCTACGAGCTCGCCTCGCGCGAATTTGCGCAGTGGCTGGGGGACAGGGAACTCACGCGCCTCGAAACGGCGAAGTGGAAGGAGCAGCTCGTACGCCGAGGGCTCGCCACGTCGACTGTAAACAAGCGCATTGCCGCGGTAAACGGGCTGCTTTCGAGCATGGGCCGGGACGACTGCCGGATTAAGCCGCTGCGCAGGCAGCGCAGGCTCTTTCGCGACGAGCGGCGCGACCTGAGCCGCCGCGAATATGAACGCCTGGTGCAGGCTGCGCGCAGCGTACGAAATGAGCGCCTGGCCCTGGTCATGGAGACCATCTGCGCCACGGGCATACGTGTCAGCGAGCTGCGGTTTATCACGCTCGAGCGCGCGAGTTACGGGGTGGTGGAGATATCGCTCAAGGGCAAGATACGCACCATCTTGCTGCCGGATAAGCTCAGGAGCAAGCTGCTCAAATACGCAAGGCGGCACGGCGTGCGCTCGGGCGAAGTGTTCCGCACAAACACCGGACGCAGCCTTTCGCGCAAGCAGATTTGGGCGGATATGAAGGCGCTGTGCCGCCGCGCGGGAGTGGACCCGGCGAAAGTGTACCCGCACAACCTCCGCCACCTGTTCGCGCGTGAGTTTTACGGCGAATGCCGCGACGTGGCGAAGTTGGCGGACGTGCTGGGCCATAGCTCGCTTGAAACTACGCGCATATACCTCATCTCCACCGGCGCGGAGCACAGGGCGGTGCTCGAGCGCATGCGCCTGATATCGTGACGCGTATATTACATAAAAAAACAGGACAGAATCTGCCTTCTGTCCTCAAGCTGCAGCTCAAACAAATAAGCGGGCTGCCGTAATCAGCAGCTCGCCGGGTGATTTCCGAATATTTTTCATGCCAAAGAGACCGGGTGTATTTTTTGACATATACCCGGTCAGTATCGCAGGGAAAAATTAAAAATTGTTTTGATAATGGTCTTGATTTATCGTATGCCCGATGGTAAAATACAGTTTAATAGGGATACGTATCTGACTCTGGTCCCTTCCGGCGGACAGAAGGCAGATTCTGTTCATGTCTATGATGCGATGGGGGATGCCATGAGGAAAACGTTGTACGATTACTGTACGGAGAACGGCTGTACGGACTTGCTTTCCGAGTGGGATACGGAAATGAACGGCGGGTTGACACCGCATGACGTTGCATACGGAAGCAAGAAGCACGCGTATTGGCGCTGCGCGCATGGTCACCGGTGGCAGGCGGCCCTGACGAGCCGTACAGGCGAGCGCACAAAGTGCCCGTACTGCACAGGCCGTTTGCCGGTGCCGGGTGAGAACGACCTGGCCACGCTCTTCCCGCAGCTCGCGGCTGAGTGGGACGCGGAGAAGAACACCACGCACTCGCCGGAAGAACTGCTGCCGGGCAGCCACAGGTACGTCTGGTGGCGCTGCGGCGAGGGGCACTCGTGGCGCGCGAGCGTAAAATCGCGCACTTCGGGCACGGGCTGCCCGGTCTGCTCCAACCGCCGCTTAAATCCGGGCGAGAACGACCTGGCGGCGGCCAGTCCGCAGCTCGCGGCCGAGTGGGACGACGAGAAGAACTATCCGCTCAGGGCAAAGGACGTGTTCCCGGGCTCGAGCAGGAAGGTCTGGTGGCGTTGCCCGCGCGGCCACTCGTGGAGCGCGCGGATTTCGTCGCGCGTGGAGGGCGCGGGGTGTCCGTACTGCACGGGCAAGCGCGTCGAGGCCGGGTTTAACGACCTGGCCAGCCGCAATCCGCAGCTCGCGGCGGAGTGGGACGCGGAGAAGAACGCCCCGCTCAGTCCCGACGAGGTGACGCCGTTCAGCAACCGTAAGGTCTGGTGGCGCTGCTCACAGGGGCATGAGTTCCTCGCGTCGATAAGCTCGCGGAGCTCGACGGGGAGCGGGTGCCCGTACTGCACGGGCCGTAAGGTGCTGCCGGGGTTCAACGACCTGGCGTCGCAGGAGCCTAAGGTGGCGGCGCAGTGGGCGCAGGACCTGAACGGCGAGCTGACGCCGGAGATGGTCACGACCGGGAGCCACAAGAAGGTCTGGTGGCGGTGTGCCGAGGGCCACATTTGGCGGGCCGTGATATTCACGCGGGCGCGCGGCGCCTACTGCGGCTGTCCGGTGTGCGCCGGCCGGGTAAAGCAAAAGAGACCTGAAATATATACCCACGCAGCCCCGCCGGGGGCAAAATCACATCAAGAGGAGGAGAATCGATTATGAAAAAGCGCCTTTTGGCGGCATTGCTTGTCGTAGCGCTTGCGGTGTCTCTCATGACTACGGGCGTGATGGCGGATGATGGTGAAGCAACGGCTACGACGAGAGTCACCACGACCGATAGTGGTATAACCATTAACAAGTCTGTGAGTGGCAGCGGTACGGATGAAGACCCGTATATGCTGACGCTTGAAGCCTATGCGTCGA
>CAYXVA010000119.1:0-5323 GCA_964467975.1 uncultured Oscillospiraceae bacterium
CTGGAACGTAAACGGCCTGCGCGCCGCGGTGAAAAAGGGCTTCATCGAGAGCTTCAACTCCCTCGACGCCGACATATTCTGCCTTCAGGAGACCAAGCTCCAGGCCGGGCAGATCGAGCTCGACCTCTCCGGCTACCACCAGTACTGGTGCTACGCCGAGAAAAAGGGCTACTCCGGCACAGCCGTATTCACCCGCGTGGAGCCTATCAATGTCACGTACAATCTCGGCATAGCCGAGCACGACAACGAGGGGCGCGTTATCACCTGCGAGTTTGAGGACTTCTTCCTCGTGTGCGTCTACACGCCGAATTCGCAGGACGGGCTCAAGCGCCTCGACTACCGCATGACCTGGGAGGACGCCTTCCGCGACTACCTTGTGGAGCTGGACAAGGAAAAACCAGTTATTACCTGCGGCGACATGAACGTCGCGCACGAGGAGATAGACCTCAAGAACCCGGCGACGAACCACATGAACGCGGGCTTCACCGACCAGGAGCGCGGGAAGATGACCGAGCTGCTCGCGAGCGGCTTTACGGACACCTTCCGCTATCTCTACCCCGACGCGCGCGACGCCTACTCTTGGTGGAGCTTCCGCGCGGCCTCGCGTGAGAGGAACGTCGGCTGGCGCATCGACTATTTTCTCTGCTCGGACCGGCTGCGCGAGCATATCGCCGACGCGTTCATACGGCCCGAGATCATGGGCAGCGACCACTGCCCCGTGGGGCTCGACCTGAAGTGAGCGGTTTTGACATAGGCCGCGTGCACCTCGCCGGGCGCGCCGTGCTCGCGCCGATGGCGGGCGTGAGCGACGCGGCGTTCCGCACGCTGTGCATAGAGCAGGGCGCGGCGCTGGTGTACACGGAGATGGTCAGCGCGAAGGCGCTGAGCTATAACGACCGCAAAACCGCCGCGCTGCTGTACATACCCGAGACAAACGGCCGGCCCGTCGCGGCGCAGATTTTCGGCCACGAGCCGGAGAGCATGGCGGAGGGCGCGCGGCGCGCAGTTGAGCTGTGCCGGCCGGATATAATCGACATCAACATGGGCTGCCCCGTGGGCAAGATAGTCAAGAGCGGGGACGGCAGCGCGCTCATGCGCACGCCGTCTCTGGTCGGGGAGGTCGCCGCCGCGGTTGTGAACGCTGTCGACGTCCCCGTCACGGCGAAGATACGCAAGGGCTGGGACGCGGGCAGCGTCAACTGCGTCGAGGTGGCGAAGATACTCGCGCAGGCGGCCGTTGCGGGTCGCGCCTCCCCCGGGCGCCCGCGAGTGCAGATGTACTCCGGGCGCGCGGACTGGGACGCGATACGCGATGTCGTGCGCGCCGTGGACGTGCCGGTTATCGCAAACGGCGATGTGTTCTCCGGCTCCGACGCGGAGCACATTATTAAATATACCGGCGCGGCGGCGTGCATGATAGGGCGCGGCGCGTTTGGGAACCCGTGGCTGTTCGCGGCGGCGAACGCGGCGATTGAGGGCGAATCCCTCCCGGCGGAGCCGGTGCTCGCCGAAAAGCTCGCGACGGCGTACCGCCAGGTGGAGATGTCCGCCGCCGAAAAGGGCGAGCGTCTGGCATGTATAGAGGCGAGGGCGCGGATACCGAACTATCTCCACGGCGTGCCGCACTCCGGCGAGTACAAACAGGAGCTGGTGCGCATCTCCTCGCTCGAAGAGCTGCGCCGGATACTCAAACGCGCGGAGCTGAATTTGAAGCCGTAGGGCGTGCATGTGGAAAACCGCGGAACGCAAGCAGTTTACCACAAGAGGTGACAAATTGTTGACCAGAGAACAGGAGCGGGAGATCATCGCGAGGGTGCTCTCCGGCGACACTGAGGCCTTCGAGGCCCTGGTGCTTGAACATCAGAATAAAGTGTACAGCCTTGCCCTGCGTATGGTCGGCAACGAGGAGGACGCCCGGGACATGGCTCAGGACGCGTTCATACGCGCCTTCAGCTCGCTCTCCGGCTTCCGGGGAGACAGCAAGTTTTCGGTTTGGCTCTACCGCCTGACGACCAACATCTGCATCGACTTTCTGCGCTCGCGCGCAAAAAAGCGCACAGTGTCCATGACCTGGACGGACAGCGAGGTCGAGGGACAGGGCGAGCTTGAGATCCCGGATGAGCGCTACTCGCCCGAGCAGCGTTTTGAAAGCACGGACATACGCGAGAGCGTGCAGCGCGGCCTCGACGCGCTTTCGCCGCAATACAGGGAAATACTGGTGCTGCGCGAGATAAACGGCCTGACGTACGAGGAAATAGGCCAGGCTTTGGGCATAGAAGAGGGCACGGTCAAATCGCGAATCTTCAGAGCGAGAAAAAAACTTTGCGATTTTCTTTTAAAGGAGGGGAACATTCCCAGCCATGGCGCGTCAAACGCAACGAAGGGAGGAGCAGGTGTATGAGTCGCTGTGACAAATATTTGGAAATGCTCAGCCAATACCTCGACGGAGAACTGCCGGAGAGCGAACAGGCTGCGCTGCGCGAGCATCTCGACAACTGCCCCGAGTGCCAGAGCTATTATGACGCGTTTCTCAAGATTTCTCATGCAATGGACGAGGTAGAAGCTCCGGCGGGCTTTTCCGAGCGCGTTATGAGCGCGGTGAGGTCCGTGCAGGAAGCGGCACCGGCGCCAACAGAAGAGAAGCCGCGCCGCCGCAGAAAGCTCAGCCGCGGCGCCGTGGGCCGCGTGGCCGCATTGGCAGCCTGCCTTGCGCTTGTGGTGGCTGCAGGCGTAAAACTGTACGTGACAGAGAGGGGCGATGCGACAGCGGCGGGGGAGCCGGTGCAGTTCAGCGTTGCAATGGCAGAGGGAGAAGGGGCCATACGCCAGACGGAGGAGAATGCCGGCAGCTATGAGGCCGACGAGCCCGCCTGCGGCAGCAGCAACTATGCCGACGGCATAGCCGCAATTACAGTCTCCAACGGTGAAACGGTGACCAGGGTCGTCGACGAGGGCGAAATCGCAACGCTCGCCGCCATATTGGAATATGGCGAGGCCGGCTCCGTCCTGCCCGAGGCGCAGGCCGATTACAGCTTTGAATTCGACGGCGAACGCGGCACGGTCGAGCTGCTGGTCTGGGAGGTTGACAACGAGCTCGTCTGCTTGCTGAACGACGAGTTGGTTTGGGTGGCAGCAGGCACCGCCACCGAACTGGCGAAGGAGCTCAACCTGATCTCGCTTGAGAGCTCCGGCGAGGACGCTGGCGGAGAGAGTACGCCGTCAAATTCCGGCACGGGCTGAAAAATTCCAAATGATGCGTCCGGCAGGCACTAAAATGTATGCCGGACAGCAATTTTTGCCCGAAATAGGCAAGATATGATGATTTTTTGGACTTGAACAAAGGCACGAAGTGTGCTATAATCTTTAGCTGAATCGATTGCGCATTATTTAACTGCGTTACTTTGTTTATTTTGGTGGGATATAAAGTGAAACAAGCGAAAGTGTCCAATAACGTCATACGGCGGCTGCCGCGCTACCTTCGCAAGCTCGACGAGCTCAAGGCAGCCGGTGTCGACCGCATTTCTTCCGGGGAGCTGGGCCGCCAGATGGGGCTCACGAGCTCCCAGATTAGGCAGGATTTCAGCTGCTTCGGCGAATTCGGGCAGCAAGGCTACGGCTATAACGTCACCGGACTGCGCGCGGAGATTGCCTCCATCCTGGGCATGAACCGCGATTTCTCGGTGATTCTCGTCGGCGTCGGCAACATCGGCCGCGCCATGATTGAGAACTTCTGCTTCGAGCAGTACGGCTTCCATCTGCTCGCGGCCTACGACGTGCGCCCCGAGGTTGTCGGCACCGACATCTCCGGAATCCGTGTGCACGATATCAGCGATCTGCCGCACATCTTTGAGACCAGCAAGGTGGACATGGCTGTCCTCTCCGTGCCGAAGCTCATAGCCAACAAGGTCGCCCGCGAGCTCGTCGACCACGGCGTGAAGGCGATATGGAACTACACTAACGTCGAGCTCGACGTCAGCGAAAGCGAGATCATCGTTGAGAACATACACTTTTCCGACAGCCTGCTCGCCCTGGGCTATTACCCCTCCGAGCGCATAGACGCCGAAGCCACCGCAGCGGCCAAGAGCGCGAAGCAATGAGCACGGCGCGCGCCGGGAAGTTCCTGGCCATGCTGCTGGCGGTATGCCTGCTCACTGTCCCGGCTTCAGCGGCCGGAACGGCGGAGGACTCGCTTGTCACTCAGAGCTACGTCGACGCCTGGGCGGACGAGCTGCTCTCCGACGCCGTTGACGGCATCGCCCCGGCCCTTGCCGGAGTGGAGGCCAGCGCCGGCGGGCGCGTGTACGCCCTCGCAGGCGGCGAAACGCTCAACCTCGCCGCGGGCGCGAGCGCAGTGCTCGTGTCCGGCAGCGCCAATCTGCGTGTGGATGGCGGCACGGTGGTTGACGCCACCGTGGGTGCGAGAGCTGTGACCGGGCGCGTGAACGCCCAGCAGCTGTACATCGCCGCTTCCTCCGCTTCCATGACGGCCGGCGGCAGTGCACGGCTCGTCGTCTGGGGCAGCGCGAACGTTACGAAGCGCACCATCGTGTTCTCCGACGTCCCGGAGGGAAGCTGGTACTACTCCTACGTCTACTCCGCGGTGGACGTGGGGTTCATAGACGGCGTGACCGAGACCACCTTCGAGCCCGACAGCGGCTTCACCGTGGCCCAGGCGATAAAAATCGCCGCGTGCCTGCATCAGCTCTACCATGAGGGCAGCGTAACGCTGCAAAACGGCGAAACTTGGTATGAATCCTACGTCAGCTACGCCGTTGAAAACGGCATCTGCGGCGTAGAGTACGGCGCGATGGGCTGGAGCGAAATGAACTCGCCCATTGACAGGCGCGACTTCGCGGTCATCTTCTACAACGCGATGCCGGCCTACGAGTACGGCGCGATAAACTCCGTCGGCTCCATACCCGACGTGCCCGCGGACAGCGCCGGCGCGAGCGAGATCTACGCGCTCTACCGCGCAGGGGTCCTCGACGGAGCGCTCGACGACGGCTCGTACCTTCCCAACAGCGGTATACGCCGCAGCGAGGCTGCCGCCATCGTCGCGAGGATGCTCGACAAGTCGTTGCGCGTGGAATTCACACTGGAATAAACGTATTTTTAAAGGCCCTCGCATGTGCGGGGGCCTTTTGCTCGAAAGGGGTAGGCCGACATGGAACGCAAGCGAGCGAAAAGGGCGCTTAGAACCCTGCACGCAGTCCTGCTCGCCGCCGCGGCGCCTACTACTACAGCCTCGGCGGCTGGGCGCGGTATCTGGCCGTCGACGCGCCGGACAAGCGGCTGTATGTCATGGAGGACATGACGCACGGGC
>CAYXVA010000120.1:0-5294 GCA_964467975.1 uncultured Oscillospiraceae bacterium
GTAAAGCCCAAACTCGTGCGAGAGCGTGATGCTGCGCTTATAGCCGTCGCGCTTTTTGAAGTCGCCGGGGAGCCACTTGACTCCGTATTTGGTGCAGATCTCGTACCCGAGCGCGTTTATTCTCTGCGCGTCCTTGTGCGGGGAGACCGTGAGCGTGGTGCAGCAATAATCGCACCCGAGCCGCTTTGCCTCCCGCGCGGCGAAATCGAGCCGCAGCCGGAAGCACTCGGTGCACCTCGCGCCGCCCTCTGGCTCGCCCTCGAGCCCGCGCACGGCGTTATCATACGCCTCGCCGTCGTACTCGCACGGCGCGAGCGTGACGCCGGGGATGCGCTCTATGACCTTGAGCTGGTTTTCAAGGCGCAGCTCGTACTCATCGCGCGGCTGGATGTTGGGGTTATAATAGCTCAGATACACCTCGAAATAGCGCGTGAGGTACTCGAGCACATAGGTCGAGCACGGCCCGCAGCAAGAGTGCAGCAGCAGCGTGGGCCTGCCCTCAATCTTCTCGAGCGTCTTATCCAGTTCAAACTGATAGTTTACCTTGTTCATCTTGACTTATCCCGGCAATGCCCGTAAAATAGTGCTGATATCGGAGGTTTAGCCATGAATGATAACCGAACCAGCAAGCCTGATTACTATCTCGGCATCGCCGACGCGGTGCTCGAGCGGTCAACCTGCATGCGCCGCAAATACGGAGCAATCATCGTGCGCAACGACGAGATCCTCTCGACGGGCTACAACGGCGCGCCGCGCGGCCGGCGCAACTGCTCCGAGGTCGGCTTCTGCACGCGCGACGACCTGGGCATACCCTCCGGCGAACGCTATGAGCTGTGCCGGAGCGTCCACGCGGAAGCCAACGCGATAATCTCCGCGGCCCGGCGGGACATGCTCGGCGGCACGCTCTACCTCGTGGGCCGCAACGCCAAAACCGGCGAGCTGCTGCGCGACACGATGCCCTGCTCGATGTGCAAGAGGCTCATAATCAACGCCGGGCTCACCCAGGTGGTGGTCCGCACCGGCCCTGGCGAATACGACGTGATACACGTGCGCGACTGGATAACGAACGACGAGAGCATACCCAAAATCCCGCGCCCCTAAAGAGCGCGCCCCGAGCCGCCCTAAAACCGTCCCCGAGCCCCGCTGAAACGTCGGCCCCGAGCTGTCCTAAAACCGCTGCCCGAGCCGCCCTAAAACCGCTGCCCGAGCTGCTGTCCCCCGAGCGCACTAAACTGCCCCCGGTTGCTGCCCCCGAGCCGCCCTAAGCTGCCGCCCTGGATGCGGCCCCGGGAAATGGGCCCGGACTGAAAAGGCTCCCCGCGAGGGGAGCCTTTGCTTGCATATAGCTCCCTGCTCAGTCGGTGACGTAGGGGAGCAGAGCGACCTGACGGGCGCGCTTTATTGCCTCGGTCAGCTCGCGCTGGTGCATGGCGCAGGTGCCGGTGGTGCGGCGCGGAAGGATCTTGCTGCGCTCGCTCATGAACTTGCGGAGCTTCGCAGAATCCTTGTAGTCGATGTAAGCGACCTTGTCGACGCAGAACTGGCATACCTTTTTGCGCTTGCGACCCTTACCCTTGTTATCGAAAGCCAAAGGTATTACCTCCTTGAAAAGTTAATTAAAGTAATGTGTGTTTGCGGGCAGCACGTAATGCGCCGCGCCGTCTGACTTTTAGAACGGCAGCTCGCCGTCGTCGCCGTCAAGCTCGGAGAAGGCCGAGCCTCCGGCCGGCGCGTCGTTGCCGGCGGGCGCGGAGCTACGGCCGTAACTTCCGTTATTGCCGCCATAGCCGCCGTTTCCGTAGCTGCCGCCGCCATGGCTACCGCTGTTACCGTAGCTTCCGCCGCCGTAACTGCCGCCCCCGCCGTAGCTACCGCCACCGCCGTAGTTGCCGGAGTTGTCTCCGCCATCGCGGCGGTTGCTCTCGCCAAAATAGACGTTGTCGGCGACGACCTCGGCGCTGGTGCGCTTGTTGCCGTCCTTGTCGGTCCAGTCGCGCATCTGAAGGCGTCCGGAAACGACAATCATGCGGCCCTTCTGGAAATACTTGCTGACAAATTCGGCGGTATGGCGCCATGCGACGATGTCAATGAAGTCGGTCTGGCGTTCCTCGCCGCGGCCGTAGTCGCGGTCAACGGCGATGCGCATGCTCGCCACGGGTATCTGCGACTGAGTGTAGCGCAGCTCGGGGTCCCTGACGAGCCGCCCCATGAGGACGATGTGGTTGAGCATTCAAACTCCTCCTTACTCGGGGCGCTTGGTGATGAGGCTGCGGATCACGCCGTCGGTTATGCCGAGGATACGGTTGAGCTCGGCCGGGAACTCCGGGCCGCTGGTGAACTTCATGAGCACGTAGTAACCCTCGCTGAGATAGTTGATCTCGTAGGCGAGCTTGCGCTTGCCCATCTCTTCCATCTCATCAAGCGTGCCGTTCTGCTCGACAAGCGTCTTGAACCTCTCGACGATTGCCGCAGTGTCCTCCTCGGACAGGTCGGGGCGGATGATGTACATTACTTCGTACTTTTCGCTTGTTTTAGCCATTTGAGCACCTCCTTCTGGACTGATGGCCCGCAGACCCTGCGGGCAAGGATATATGCCCGCCTTTCGACGGGCCTATCAATTATACACGATTTTGGCGGAATGTCAAGCAATTTCGGCTGAATTCCGGCTTTCGCTCAGCGCCGCTCCAGCGTGTACATGTCGGTGCGCCGCGCGCTCATAAGCGGGAGCTGGCCGCGTATGCTCTCGACCTCTTCGCGCGTTATCTCGGCGCGCAGGATGCACTCTTCCGCCCCCGCGCGCTCCATGACGTTGCCCCAGGGGTGGACGATGATGGAGTTGGCGTAGCTCACATAGCTGCCGTGCTCGTCCCTCGCGGGGGCGCAGCCGAGGGTGTAGACCTGACTCTCCACGGCGCGGGAGCGGAACATTATCTCCCAGTGCGCCGGGCCGGTGGTCATGTTGAAGCTCGCCGGGCAGAACACCGCCCACGCCCCGTCGAGGGACATGATGCGCGCAAGCTCCGGGAAGCGCATGTCAAAGCAGACGCAAAGCCCCATCTTGCCGAACTCCGTGTCAAAGGTGCAGATCTCGTCCCCGGGCATGAAGGTGTCCGACTCTTTGAACTTCTGCCCGCCTTTCACATCTATGTCGAAGAGGTGGCTTTTGCGGCAGCGCGCGGCGAGAGAACCCGAGCGGTTGAACACGAAGCTCGTGTTGTAGAGCTTCCCGCCGTCGCTCTCGGGGATGGTGCCACCTATGAGCCACACGCCGTTTTCGCGCGCAGCGGCGGAGAGCATCCGGCAGGCCGGGCCGCCATACGGCTCCTGGTGCTTTATAAAGCTCCTGTTGCGGTACTCGCAGCAGAACATCTCCGGCAGGCAGACAATGTCCGTGCCGTCCTTCGCCGCGGCGTCTATCATCTCCCGCGCGTGGGCGAGGTTGTACTCCTTATCATCCGTGCTCGCAAGCTGTATAAGCGCGACTTTCATGCGTTGACCTCCTTGATGGGCTTTTTTCTATTGTAACAAACGCTCCCCCTAGTTGGCAACACAAAAAACGCCGTACTACCTATTGACAATCTCGATATTCGAGATTATACTGGCCTTAGAAACTCGAATATCGAGATTGAGGGTGGAAACGTGCCGCGTAACAAATTTCAGACGCTGACCGAGCAGATGTTCTACGTGCTGCTCTGCCTCGACACGGAGCGCAGCGGCGTGGAGATACTCGACGCCGTCTCGGCCATGACGGCCGGGCGCGTGTCCGTCGGCTCGGGAACGCTTTACAACCTATTAGAGCAGTTCGTGTGCGCGGGCTTCATCCGCGAGACGCGCGTCGAGGGGCGTCGGCACAGCTACGTGCTGACAGACCTGGGCCGCGAGACGCTCAAACACGAGTATGACCGCATAACCGCGCAGGCGGAGGATTACCGGAAGATCTTCGGGGAGGCGATCAAATGAACGTAAAACGCCGCATTGAGACCTACTCCTTCTACGACCGCAGCGGCATAGCCTCGCACCTCGAGGCCATGGCCGCAAAGGGCTGGCGGCTAGCGAGCATGACGAACACAACCTGGATCTACCACAGCGCACAGCCGCGTAGGCTGCACTACGCCGTCACGTATTACCCCAGAGGCTCGGCCTTCGACCCGTTGCCGAACGAAGAGCTCGCCGAATTCTACGAGCTGTGCGAGCACGAGGGCTGGGAGTACGTCGCGGGCTTCACCGAGATTCAGGTCTTTGTGAACAGGCGTGAAAGCCCTGTGCCGCTCGAGACCGACCCGGTCGTGGAGCTCTACGCCATAGAAAAGTCGGCCCGGCGGCGGCTGACGCGGCCGTACTGGATACTCTTCGCTTTCTCAGTCCTGTTCGCGTTCTTAGGGCTGGGCAATCTGTTTGTCGACCCCGTGTACGCCCTCTCGGGACTGTACAGCGTCCCGGCGGGGATATGCTGCGTGTTCTGCACCGCAACGCTCGCGGTCGAGCTCGCGGGCTACTACCGCTGGCGCTCCCGTGCGCGCAAAGCCGCTGAGCACGGCGAGAGCGTCGAGACCAAAAGCCCGCATACGGCGCTGCGTGTGCTTATGGCGTGCACGCTCACGGCGTTCGCGCTCACGCTGCTGTGCATATTCATCGCGGGGGACAACTACGCTCGCTTCAGCTTCGCGCTCGTACTGGTCGTGTACGCGATTGCCTTTGCACTGATGCACACCTCTGTGGACAGGCTCAAAAAGCGCGGCTCGTCCAAAGGGCGCACATTTGCCGTGTCCTTTGCTCTTGTTCTAGTCGTTTCGGTCGTTTTGTACATGGGGGCAGGGCACTTCGCCTTCGGGTTGGCGCGTGCGGACGGCAACAAGAGTTATGTCAACCATTCACTCTCGCTCTCGGACCTGACCGGCGCGGATATGCCCGGCTATGTCAGGACACCGTCGGACAGGGAATCCGTGATATTGGCGCAGAGTTCGGTGGACGAGAGCATGCACTACGAGGCGCTGGGCGAGGACATAGGCGAGCTCGAGTACACGACGACTTATGTAAAGTTCGCTTCTCTCTACGGCTTCTGTGAACGCTCGCTCTCCCGCGGCGGCGAGAGCTCCGACCCCGCGCCTTGGGCCGCCGAGCGAGCGTACAAAACCGGCGAGCACTCGTGGGTGCTGTGCTACTCCGACCGCCTCGTCGAGATTACGCTGCCGTTCGAGCCGACCGCCGCCCAAGCGGGGATTGTAGGCGCCCGGCTTGGGGCCTAGAGTCTGTTTTAAAACCATCAAATTAACCAAACCAGAATACAGGCAAGA
>CAYXVA010000121.1:0-5270 GCA_964467975.1 uncultured Oscillospiraceae bacterium
AGGATGTCGGGGAAGAAGCCCAGGTTGGGTATCGCGTCGAGCACCGCGCGGGTGAAGAAAGCGTACTGCTCGCCCTCGGGAACGCCGCCGCGGTAAATGCGGTCGCCGAAATAGTACTCGTTGTCCACAAGGTAAATGGTGACGCCGTCGAGCACCAGCTTTTCTATGCCGACGTACTGGCTGCGCCAGCCGAGGTCCACCGAGAAGCTGAGCATGTGCTCCACCTGGTCGCGGTACTTGTCCTTGACGCAACGGTGGTACGGCGTTATGACGCGCGCGTCGATGCCCAGGGCCGCGAGGCTCTTGGGCAGGGTGCCGACCACGTCGGCAAGCCCGCCGGTTTTGGAGATAGGCGCGCATTCGGCGCTCACCAGCAGAATGGTGGGCAGACGGTCGCGGCCTTTCTCGGTGAGTGCCTGCTGAAATTCACGTTTCATTGATATTACATCCTTTCGTGAGAGGATAGGCTTACTTGGTTGTCTTGCGCGGCTTCCCGCCGCCGGCCTTTTTCTTGCGCGCGGGGGCGAGCTTGCTGGGCGTGAAGCGGAAGTAGACGCAGCTCATGGGCGGGAGGGTTATCTCCGCCGAGTACCGGAAGTCCAGGAAGGTGCGCTTGTGCGAGCGTATCTCGGGTTCGTTGAGCACGCCGGAGCCGCCGTATTTGGAGTTGTCGGAGTTTATGAGCTCGCGGAGCACGCCGGGGCGCGGCAGGCCAATCACAAAGCCGTCGTAGCGCACAGGCGTGAAGTTGAGCGCACAGATTATGTACGAGCCGCGCGACTTGCGCATAAAGGCTACCGAGCTTCTGGCCGCGTCGTCGACGTTGAGCCACTCGAAGCCGTCCCAGGAGTCGTCTATGCGCCAGAGGCAGGGCGTGCTGTCGTATATCCGGCCGAGGTCGCGCACGTAGCGGCGCATGCCGTCGTGTATGGGGTAATCAAGCAGGTTCCAATCGAGCTGCTGCTTGTAGTTCCACTCTATGAACTGCGCGAACTCGCCGCCCATGAAGTTGAGCTTTTTGCCCGGATGGGCGTACTGGTAGCCGTAGAGTGCGCGCAGGGAGGCAAACTTCGTCTCGTAGTCGCCCCACATCTTGTTGACCATGCTGGCCTTGCCGTGGACGACCTCATCGTGCGAAAACGCGAGGATGAAATTCTCGGAGTAGGCGTACATCATCGAGAAGGTGAGGCGGTTGTGGTTGCTGCTGCGGAAGTAGGGGTCCATGGACATGTAGTCGAGCGTGTCGTGCATGAAGCCCATGTCCCACTTGAACATGAAGCCGAGCCCCCCAACGTCGGGCGGACGGGTTATCAGCGGGAAGGCCGTCGACTCCTCGGCGATGGTTATCGCTCCGGGATAGGCCGTGAGGACGGTGGAGTTGAGCTTCCGGAGAAAGTCCACCGCGCCGTAGTTTATGTTGCCGCCGCCCTTGTTCGGCGTCCACTCGCCGTTTTTGCGGCCGTAGTCGAGGTAGAGCATGCTGCTCACGGCGTCGACGCGGATGCCGTCTATGTGGTACTTGTCAAAGAAGAACATGGCCGCGCTCACGAGGAAGCTCTGCACCTGGGGCTTGGCGTAGTCGAAGATCATGGTGCCCCAGTCGGGGTGCTCGGCCATGCGCTTTTCGCTGCACTCGTAACATGGAGTGCCGTCGAAGAGGCGCAGCCCGTGCTCGTCGCGCGGGAAGTGCGCCGGGACATAGTCCATAATGACGCCTATGCCCTCCGCGTGGAGCTTGTCCACAAAGTACATGAAGTCCTGCGGCGTACCATGGCGGCTTGTGGGCGCAAAGTAGCCCGTTACCTGGTAGCCCCACGAGCCCTCATAGGGGTACTCCGTGACGGGCATGAGCTCCACGTGCGTAAAGCGCATCTTGTGGCAGTAGTCGGCGAGCTGGTCGGCGACCTCGCGGTAGTTGGGATAGGTCTCGTCGTCCCGCTTGCGCCAGGAGCCGATGTGGACCTCATAGATGTTCATGGGGGAGTGGATGGCGTCGTAGCCGCGGCGGCGGGACATGTACTCGCCGTCCGTCCACTTATAGCCCTCAATGTCCCAGACCTTGCTGCCCGTGGCGGGGCCGGTCTCGGCGTGGAGCGCAAAGGGGTCGGCTTTGAGAACAGTGTGGCCGTCGGCACATACAACACGGAATTTGTAGATGTCACCTTGTTTTACGTTCGGGAGAAACGCACACCATACGCCGCCTTCGCGCTTCGTCATCGGGGCGGCGTTGGCGTCCCAGCCGTTGAAGTCCCCAACCACGCTCACTTCGCGCGCATTCGGGGCCCAGGCCGCAAAACGGGTGAGGTCCGCCTCCGGGAGGTATTTGCAGGTGAAGGCGTCGTACGCTCTCTGGGCGCTGCCGGTGTTGAACAACCAGATGTCATCGTTGGATACGTATTTTTCTGCGAGCTCTATCTTATCCTTATCCATAAGTGAACCTCCTGTGGGCCGGCGGGGCTGCTCGCCCCCTCCGTCTCTTACTACACATTATACATTTTTTCCAGCACGAATCAAAGTATTTTTTCGCGTAATGTGTTTTGACTTCGATAATTCATTATATTATAATAAAAAGTGGCGACAATCACCCAAAATACTGACTTGGGGGGCTGAAATATGAGAAATATAAAGCTGCCGTTCGTGACGAAAGAGCAGTTGGACGAGCTGTGCAAAAAATTCCCTACGCCGTTCCATCTCTACGATGAGCGCGGAATTGCGGAAAACGCCCGCAAAGTCAACGCCGCGTTCGCCTGGAACAGCGGTTACCGCGAATACTTCGCCGTGAAGGCCACACCCACCCCGGCCATAATGAAGCTGCTGCGCGCATACGGCTGCGGCATGGACTGCTCGAGCCTCACCGAGCTCATGCTCTGCGAGAAGCTGGGCATCACCGGCGAGGAGATTATGTTCTCATCAAACGACACGCCCGCAGATGAGTTCGTCCTGGCGCACAAGCTCGGCGCCATTATCAACTTTGACGACATATCGCACATACCGTTTTATGACGAATGCGTCGGCGAATACCCGGAGACAATGTGCTGCCGCTACAACCCCGGCGGCAAGTTCTCTATCGCCAACCGTATCATGGACAATCCCGGCGAGGCCAAGTACGGCATGACCCGCGAGCAGATAACCGAGGCCTTCCGCATGCTCATGCAGCGCGGCGTGAAGCATATTGGCATCCACGCCTTCCTTGCGTCGAACACCACCAGCGAGGCGTACTACCCCGAGCTCGCCAGCCAGCTTTTCCACCTGGCCGTCGACCTGCACCGCGAGACCGGCGCGCACGTGGCGTTTATAAACCTCTCCGGCGGCGTCGGCATACCCTACCGTCCGGGCGAGCCCATGCCGGACATCATGGCGATAGGCGAGGGCGTGCGCCGCCGCTTTGAGGACATCCTCGTCCCCGAGGGCATGGGCGACGTGAAAATTTTCACCGAGATGGGCCGCTTCATGCTCGCGCCCTACGGCTGCCTCGTGACCAAAGTGCTGCACGAGAAGAAGATATACAAAGACTACATCGGCGTCGACGCCTCGGCCTGCGACCTCATGCGCCCGGCCATGTACGGGGCCTACCACCACATCACCGTCGCGGGCAAGGAAAACGCCGAGTGCGACCACCTCTACGACGTCACCGGCTCACTGTGCGAGAATAACGACAAGTTCGCCGTCGACCGCATGCTTCCCGAGGTGGAGATAGGCGACATACTCGTCATGCACGACACCGGCGCGCACGGCCGCGCGATGGGCTACAACTACAACGGCCGCCTCAGGAGCGCCGAGGTTATGCTCGCGCCCGACGGCACGGCCAAACTCATCCGCCGCGCCGAGACGCCCGAGGACTACTTCGCAACGCTCGTGTTCTGAGCAGAATTATCGAAAAAGCGCAGCGCCGCGTAGAGCGCGGCGCGGAAAAAAGATGGGACGCTCCGTGCGTCCCATCTTTTCTTATTCAGGCCTTTTTGAAGCTGTCTTTGAGCGCCACGGCGCGGTTGAAAACCAGGTGCTCAGGAGCGGAGTCCTTGTCGCGGCAGAAGTAGCCCTGGCGAAGGAACTGGAAGTGGGTGCCGCTGTCCTCGTCGGCGAGCATTTTTTCCACCTTGCAGCCGGTGAGGACCTCCAGGCTGTTCGGGTTGAGGCACTCGAGGAAGTCCTTGCCCGCAGCGTCGGGGTCGGCGTCGCTGAACAGATTGTCGTAGAGGCGCACCTCGGCGTCGGCGCAGTTGTTCGCGTCCACCCAGTGGAGCGTCGCGCCCTTGACCTTGCGGCCGTCGGCCGGGTCGCCGCCGCGGCTCAGGGGATCGTACTCGGCAAGTACCTCGACGACTTCGCCGTTTTCGTCCTTAACGCAGCCGGCGCAGCGCACGAGGTACGCGCCCTTTAGGCGGCACTCAAGTCCGCAGGACTCGCCCTCCCCAGCCGGGAACAGGCGCTTGTACTTGGGCGCGCGGTGTTCCATGAAGTCCTCGCGCTCGATGTATAGGTTGCGCGAGAAGGTGACCGTGCGAGTCCCGGCCTCGGGGTCGTTGGGGTTATTTTCAATCTCGACCGTCTCGCTGCGCCCCTCGGGGTAGTTCACGATGGTGAGCTTGAGCGGGCGCAGAACGGCCATGGCGCGCTGCGCGTTCTGGTTGAGGTCCTCGCGCAGGCAGTGCTCGAGCAGGGCGTACTCGACCGTGTTGGGCGTCTTGGCCACGCCTATCCGCTCGCAGAAGTCGCGTATCGAGTGCGCGGTGTAGCCGCGGCGGCGCAGCCCGCAGAGGGTCGGCATGCGCGGATCGTCCCAGCCGGAGACGTAGTGCTCTTCAACGAGTTTTCTGAGCTTGCGCTTGCTCATGACGGTATGATCTATGCCGAGCCGGGCAAACTCTATCTGACGGGGTTTGTTCGGCACGGAGACGTTGTTGACAACCCAGTCGTAGAGCGGGCGGTGATCCTCGTATTCCAGCGAGCAGAGCGAGTGCGTGATACCCTCAATCGCGTCCTGTATCGGGTGCGCGAAGTCGTACATCGGGTAGATGCACCACTTGGTGCCCTGGCGGTGGTGCTCGATATAGCGGATACGGTAGAGCACGGGGTCGCGCATGTTGAAGTTGCCGCTGGCGAGGTCTATCTTGGCGCGCAGGGTGTATTTGCCCTCGGGGAACTCGCCGGCACGCATGCGGCGGAAGAGGTCGAGGTTCTCCTCTATCGGCCGGTCACGCCAGGGCGAGCGTGCAGGGGTGTTCGTGTCGCCGCGGTACTCCTTGAACTGCTCGGGAGTGAGCTCGCAG
>CAYXVA010000122.1:0-5203 GCA_964467975.1 uncultured Oscillospiraceae bacterium
CTCTCCTATGCGAGAAAAAAGGCCGCCTTTCGGCGACCTTTTTCGACAGGCTGAAAGAGAGCCCGAGGGCTCTCTTTTTCGGCTTATTTGTCCACGCTTCTCGAGAAGCTGACGCCGTCCTTGTGGAGATAGACGTCCAGCGTCACGCGGTCGGCGCGTATCATGCTCTGGGTAAACTCGTAGACCACACCCGCCTCGGTGCGCGTACGGCGCTGCACCGAGAAGGCACAGCAGCCCGGGTGGCAGCCGAGCAGCTCGGCCTCGCGGCGGCCGAGTATGACGGCCTCGTAGCTATCCACGGCGCTGTAGGGCACGATACCCTCTTCATAGAGCAGACTGTAGAAGCTGTGCGTCTCCAGGAGCTCGCGCGTGAGCTTGGGATAGATATACGTAGGGTAAAAGCTCGTCTCGAGGATAAGCGGCTCGCCGTTGACGTTGCGGATACGCGAGAAGCGGTAGACCTTCACGTTGCTGCTCTCGAGCTCGAGCATACTGACGATGTCGGGCGGGGGGGGCATTATTTCAAATTCGAGAATGGTCGAGCTGGGCGTCATGCCCATAGCGTTTATCTCGCTTGTGAACGAGTACACGTTCTCTGCGCGGCGGCGCATCTTGGGCTCGGCCACGAAGGTGCCGCGGCCTTGCTTGCGCACTACCAGGCCCTCGCTCTCAAGCGCGCCTATCGCCTGGCGCACGGTGGAGCGCGACACGTCAAACGCCCGGCAGAGCTCGGATTCCGAGGGCAAAAGCGCCCCGGGCGTGAGAGTCCCCGCGGAGATATTGCGCTTGATTATGCTGACCAGCTGGGAATACAGCGGTATGTCGCTGTCCATGCTCAACTTGTTCATCAAAACCGGGTTTGTATCCATTTTGTTTCCTCGCTGACTTGTAATGACGTCTGATATGTCTATATCATTTATCATATTATAATCGAGACTCGCTGTTTTTACAAGTCCCTGTTGCGAGGTTTTTACTTCCACGCCCGAAACGCTTTCAGCGGAGTAGGCGACGGACCATCGACAGTTTGCCCTCCGTCAGCGGGCGGTAGCGGACGCTTGGCTCGGGGCCGCGGCCACGGTGTAGGATACCCTCCTCGTGCGAAAACTCTTCGTAACCCCAGCGGCCGTGGTACGCGCCCATGCCGCTCGCGCCCACGCCGCCGAAGGGCAGTGCCTCGGTGGTGAGATGCATGATGGTGTCGTTCACACAGCCGCCGCCAAACCGGCAGCGTTTGAGCACTTCCTCGCGGTTTGCACGGCTGCGTGTGAACAGATAGAGCGCGAGCGGGCGCGGGCGCTCTTCGACGAAGGCTATGGCCTCGCGGAGCGAGCCAACCGTCAGCATAGGCAGTACGGGGCCGAAAATCTCCCCGCCCATGACCGCGTCGCAGGCCGTGACGCCGCTCATGACCGTCGGCTCAATCTTCAGCGCAGCGGCGTCGCTGTGCCCGCCGCAGACGACCTTCGCCGGGTCAATCAGGGCCAAAATACGCTCAAAGTGGCGCGCGTTCACTATTTTGCAGTAACTCGGGTCGCGTAGCGCGTCGGGGTACTGCGCGCCGATCTCGTCGCATATCGCCTCTATAAGGGCGTCGCACACGCTCTCTGCACAGAGCACGTAGTCGGGCGCGACGCAGGTCTGGCCGCAGTTAAGGAACTTGCCGCAGACTATTCTCCGCGCGGCCAGAGCGACGTCGGCGGTGTCGTCGACTATGACCGGGCTCTTGCCGCCGAGCTCGAGCGTAACCGGCGTGAGGTGCTCGCTCGCCGCGCGCAGCACTTCCCTGCCGACCGTGCCGCCGCCGGTGAAGAAAATCTTGTCCCAGCGCTCGCCGAGCAGCGCCGTGTTCTCCGCCCTTCCGCCGGTGACACAGCAGACGTAGTCGTCGGTGAACACCTCGCCGAGCAGCTGCGCTATCACCTTGGACGTCTCCGGCGAGTAGGCGCTGGGTTTTACGACGGCGGTGTTGCCCGCGGCGAGCGCGGCGGCGAGCGGCTCAAGCGTGAGCAGCAGCGGATAGTTCCACGGGCTCATGATAAGCGCCGTGCCGTATGGCATGCGCCGCAGCTCGCCGTGGCCGGGAAACTGCGCAAGGCCCGTGCGAACGCGCCTAGGGCGCATAAAACGCGCGAGGTGCCGGCGCAGATAGCGTAAGCTCGTGAGCACGAGGCCCGTCTCGCACATGTACGCCTCGGCCTCCGGCTTGCCCAAATCGGCGTACAGTGCGGCGGCTATCTCGCTCTCATGCGACTTCACCGCGTCGTAGAGCGCGTCGAGGGCCAGCGCGCGGTAGTCGCGCTCCATCGTAATGCCCGACGCGAACAGGGCTCGCTGCTTTTCAATGACGGCGGATATCTCGTTTGCGTTCATGGCCGCACCTCCGGGGGAATTTAGAGAAAGTCTATCACATTTCCACTGCAAAATCTATGCCCAGCTGTCAGGGAGTGTGGTCTGTCTCCACCTCCGCCACTATTCGGCACGGCAGCCCCGTCGTCCTGGCGTAGTTCATCGGGAAAGTGTATACCGTGAACTCCTCAGAAGCCGGCAGCTGCCGCAAATTGCAGAGGTTTTCGATAATGAACACCCCACGATCGGCGCAATACCTGTCCTTTGGGGTGTGCTCCTTCCCACGCCGCACTCCGGCAAAATCCACGCCGATCATGCTTATGCCCTTGTCCAGCAGCCGGTCGATGAGCTCGTCGGCCAGCTGCGGGTGCTCCGCAAAGTACGCTTTGTTCCCGTACCCTACTCTGTCAATAAAGCCAGTGTAAAAAATTACGAACATGTCCTCGTGAACTTTCTCCATGTCTATATCGTCACAGCCTATGTCCCTGTCCGCCGCGCGGGAGACATCGAAGACTATCCCCCTCCGCTTGACATACTCGAGGGGAAACTCTTTGTCCATGACGTCAAAGTGGGTTCCCAGATGCCCGACCAGGGCCTTCTTTTCGTTGCCCTGCGTGTCGGCCGCAACCTTTGGTGTGAGCTTCAAGGTGATATCGAACAGCATGTTTTGTAATCCTTTTCACGGATATTTTAGCATTCCGGTGGCGGCGGCTTCGGCGCGCCTCTCGCGGGAGCGAGAAACAACCCCTCCCTCTCCGAGGGAGGGGGCCCGCGAAGCGGGTCGGAGGGAGTCTCGCCGGAAGTTTGCGCGAGCCCCAAGGGGAACTCCCCCAGTCGGCTGCGCCGACAGCCCCCTCGGGTAGGGGGCGATTGGGTGCATGTGGGTGAGATACGCTGGCGCGGTGTGACGATACGCCGCAGCGTGTCGGGACGCGCGGGGCGTCGGGGACGCCGTCCCTTACGGGGGCGTGCGTGTATGGGCGTGGATGCCTCGTGGGATGCGCCGGTGCGTTGTTTCTCGCCCTCCGGGCGAGAGGGCGGGCGATGGAAGCCCGCCCCTACAATCTCCATCGATACGACGCAAAAGAAATTGGGTGCGGCGTCCAGGGATTGTTTGAACTTTGAACGAATGCAAATCTGAAATAATTCTACCACTCGCAGCGCTGCGGCGCAAAAAATTTGCCCCGGCGGAAACCAAACGAGCCCCCAAAACATCTAATGAGTGAAAGCCGGTTTTCGGAAAGGACAATGCTTATGGACAAAAGCGAATTCACCCGCGCCGTGCTCGAGTATGAGCGCACGCTCTACCGTGTGGCGAAGTCCATGCTCGGCGACGAGGCGGACTGCGCGGACGCGGCGCAGAACGCTATCTTGCGCGCGTGGGAGCGGTTAAATACGCTCAAAAGGCCGGAATACTTCAAGACCTGGCTTACGCGCATACTGATAAACGAGTGCCGCGCCATACTGCGCAGCAGAGCGCGCTTCGCGCCTCTCGACGCCGAGCTTGCCGAGAGCGTCCCCGCCCGGGAGGAGCACGGCGAGCTGTATGCCACGCTCATGGGCCTCGACGAGAAGTACCGCCTGCCCGTCACGCTGCACTACATAGAGGGCTTCAAAACCTCGGAGATAACCGCCATGCTGCGAGTGCCGGAAGGCACGGTCAAGACCCGCCTGCGGAGGGCTAGGGAAATACTCCGCGAAGAACTGGAAGGAGCGTGTTACGCATGATGAACAGAGACTTTTACCCGGAAATGACCGGCGAATTCGATACGCGCGTGCGCGATACCCTCGCCGCGCTGCCTGAGAAGAGGCGTATACGCCGAATGACGGCGGGAAAAGTCGCCGCCATAGCCCTCGCCGCGGCGCTCTGCCTCGGCGGGACGGCCCTCGCGGCGAACGGCACACTCTTCCCGCTGCTCTTCCCCGACGGCGGCGAGGCGATAAGCAATTACGCCGTAACGCCCGCCGCGCCTGTGGCGGAAAATGCCGACTGGCGATTGACTGTGGACAGCGTGCTTTTCGATGAGGGCTCCGGCGTTGGCGTTGTCAGCCTGAGGCTTGAGAATCTAACGGGCGACGGCAAGATGCCGTTCAAGATTGCCAAGTTGTTCCCCCAATACCAGAACCAGCCCAACATGAGCTGGACGGCGTTTGACGAGATTTATTCTAATGAGGATGGCGAGTGCTGGTTCCTTATCCTGAATGAAAACGGGAATTCGCCCGTTGACGGCCCGTATTACCTCGACACTGCGCGCTCTACTGAAAACGTCTACTACCTCGAGGCCGCGCTGATAGGCAGTACTGCCTACGAATCCGGAGACGCGCTGACACTCAGCATGTATCAGCACGGCAAGGACGGCGCGGTGCTGTCCGTCACGCTGCCCGAGCCCAAGGCCATGCCCAGCGCGCAAAGCGGGGACGGGGCCGTCACGCTCTCCCAGGTCGGCCTGCGGATTGAGCTGGACACCGACGAGACGGCGGTCGACGTCATAGACTACGTCGCGCTGCGCATGGCGGACGGCAGCGAGACGGTGATAATCGACGACGCAAACAACATCGACCGCACGCTCTACGCCTTGGGCAGCTCGTCCGGCTCGGCTGAGGACAGCCCGAACAACATAGCCACCTACCTGCTCGCCTTCACGCCGGAGCTTGAAAACGTGAGCGCCGTGGTGGTGAACGGCGTTGAGTACGCTCTCATGTGACGTTTAGTTTAATTCTCCAAGATTATAGCTATTGCCGGGGGGACGCTTTCTTTTGTCTTGAAAAAGGAAACACCCCCAGACCCCCGAAAGGAAAGCCGCTGTTTGGGCTTTAGATTGTCTGTACGGAGGGGCAGGTTTTAACCCAAGTTTTT
>CAYXVA010000123.1:0-5142 GCA_964467975.1 uncultured Oscillospiraceae bacterium
AAGAGTCTCGGCTGCATCAACAAGAGCGGCACTCGCCCCTTCACCGGCTGCTATGCCTACGGCGAGATGATAACCACCAAGGGCCCTGCCTTCCTCGAGACGGGCGCTTACGACCCGCTCTCCACGATAGGCGAGCTGGCCAGCGGCTGCCAGACGGTCGTGTTCACCACCGGCATGGGCAACCCCATGGGCTGCGCCACCGGCCCGGTCATCAAGATTACCGGCAACCACCAGACCTACGAGTGGATGAACGACCTGCTTGACTTCGACTGCTCGGCTAGCCTGCGCGGCGAAAAGACCCACGCCCAGGTGGCCGACGAGCTCTTCGACCTTATCATAGACGTCTGCGAGGGCAAGCTCACCAAGGCCGAGATAAACGGCTCCGACATCAACACCATAGACCACTACCACATGCTCTGCTGAGCACATGCGAAAACGAGAGAGGGACGCCAGGAGGGCGTCCCTCGTTTTTTCGGCAGGCGGGTATGGCGTTTCAGCCGCGCATGAGCTATAATTGTGGCACGATATCTGGAGGTCACACTATGACGGGTACGGAGAATTTGAACGCGCGCCGCCTCGCGCTCTGCGGGCGGCTGCGGGAGACATACGGCCTCGAGGCCGGGGCGGTTTTCAGCGCGCCGGGGCGCACCGAGCTCGGCGGGAACCACACCGACCACCAGCGCGGCCGCGTCGTGGCCTCGGCGGTCACGCTCTCGCTCGACGCCGCGGCGGCCGTGACGCGAGACGGGCACGTGCGCGTGCTCTCGGAGGGCATGGCGCCGGTCGACGTGGACTTGCAGAGCCTCGATGCTCGCGCTGAAGAGGCCGGTACGACGTGTGCGCTCGTGCGCGGGGTGGCCGCGATGCTCGCCGGGCGCGGAGCGGGCTTTGGCGGCCGGGGGCTTGCGATAACGGTGGCGGGCGACCTGCCGGCGGGTATGGGCCTATCGAGCAGCGCGTGCTTTGAAGTGCTCATGGCGACGGCCATAGACGAGCTGCTCCTGGGCGGGTGTCTGACGCCGGTTGAGCGCGCCGAGGCAGCCCGCGACGCCGAGAACATCTACTTCGGCAAGCCATGCGGCCTTATGGACCAGCTCTCCTGCGCCGTGGGCGGCGTGACGGCGGTGGACTTCGGCCCGGACGAGCCTGAGGTCGAGCGGCTGCGCCTAGAGCCGGAGGAGCACGGTTTCGCGCTCTACCTCGTCTACTCCGGCGCGGGGCACGGGGATTTGACGGGGGCGTACGCCGCCATAACCGCCGACATGCGCGCGATGGCGGAGCACTTCGGCGCGCAGGTTTTGCGCGAGGTGGACGAGGCGGCCTTTATGGCCTCGCTGCCGGAGCTCAGGAGCGAGGCGGGAGACAGGGCCGTGCTGCGCGCTATGCACTTTTTCGCCGAGGACCGGCGCGCCGCCGAACAGGCGGAGGCCATACGCGCGGGAGATTTTGAGCGCTTTTTGCGACTTGTGCGCGAGTCGGGGCGCTCGTCGGCAATGTATTTGCAGAACCTCGCCGTGCGAGGCAGCGCGGAGAGCCAGCCGCTGCTTGTCGCTCAGGCCGTGTGCGAGCGCGCGTTGGGTTTGCGCGGTGCCGTGCGTGTACACGGCGGCGGCTTCGGAGGGGCCGTGCAGGCCTGGGTGCCGCTGGAGATGGAGGAGAGCTTCCGCCGGGCTCTCTCAGGCTGGAAAATAACGCGCCTGAACCTGAGAGACTCCGGCGCGGTCAGGGTGCATTAAACGAGGGGGACCGGAAGGTCCCCCTCGTTGCGTTTCAGACAAGCCCCTGCAATGTGTCCAGGAAAGCGTCCTCTCCTATGGTGTTCATCTTGAAAAACATGGCGTTGCTGCTGCCGGAGGTTATGGCGGAGAGATAGAGGTCGTCGCCCTCGCCGAAGAGCGTGAGCGACATACTCAGCCGGTTGCCTCCGGTCCAACTGTATCGCTCGTATACGCGCACCGCGCAGCGCACGCCGCCGCAGGAAAAATCGCTGCCGTCCTCAAGAGTTGCGCTCATGCTGCCGTTGAGTATGCCCTCGTCAAGTCGCGCGAGCACACTCTCAAAGTTACCGCGTATGTGCTTTTCCAGCTTTGCCATCATTCATACCTCCCATATAGCAGACTGCCGAATAGCGGACAGCTGCCCAATCCATGTCGAGTATACCACATATGGAAGTATATTGGAAGCACAAAATGCGCAAAAATGCAGAATTGGCGCGATATAGCGGAAAAAGTCGAGGCGCACGCAGAGGCCCGGGCAGACGGCCGTGGGAAAATGAGAGCGCCTTGAATACTCAGCCGCCGAGCAGGGCCTCAAAGATGGTGTCCCAGGGCAGGGCGGCGGGGAGGGGAGAGGCGGCGCAGACGGCCTTAGCCAGCGAGAGCGCCGCGTTCTGGGCGGCGTTTTCGGTTTGGGAGACGTCGGCTTCGGATGTGGCGCTGTCGTTTTTGGCCTCGAGCGCGGCGATGCGCTGCCCGTCCCAGGCGGCGAAAGCGTCGCACAGCTGGCCCATGGCGTTGACTGCGGCGTAGCTGCCGCGCGTGAGTATAGTAATCAGGAAGGGCTCGTCGGAGTATACGATGCCGGCCACGGCGACGTGCAGCACGCCGTCGTAGCTCTCATAGCCGTATTTCTGCGCTATGTCGCACTCGAGAGAGCCGCTTTCGAGGTACTCGTCCGGCTGCGCGAGCAGCATGTGGCCTATGAGCTCTTCAAACGTGTCCTGATGTTCCCACACGTAGTTGAGGATATTGAGTACCATGCGCGCGGTGAAGGCATTTTCATAGTAGTAAGCCGGCTCAAGCTCGTCCTCGGCATAGCCGGTGTAGGGCAGCACGAGCTCTTTGAAGGCAGTGTAGCCGCCGAGGCGTGCGAACATCGCCTCGGAGATGGGGTTGTTGGAGAACTCCAGGCTGTAGTAGTGGCACTGGCTGAGCGGCAGCCCGGCCACGAGGGAGTCGGCCGTGAGTTCACCGGCGGCTTCGAGCTCGTAGTAGTACATGTTCAGCGGCAGCTTGTAGACGCTGGCCACTTTAAAATAGCTCTCCTCGTTATAAAACCAAGTCTCGCCGTCGTAGAGGCTCATAAAGGCCACGGCATAGTTGCCGTCGCGTATGTACGCCTCGGACATGATTTCTTCGACGAACTCGTCGGGAGAGGGCGCTGAGCCTTCCCCGTCGGCATGGACGGGGAGGGCTGTAAGGATAACAAAAGCCAGCGCCAGGGTCAATGCGAGGGTGCGCTTCATTTTTCAACGTACACCATGTCGGGGACTATCTCCCTGAGGGAATGCGCGCCGCACATCGTCATGGTGTCGATAAGTTCTGCTTTGTACTTGGCGAAGAGCATCTTCGCGCCTTCGGCTTCGCCGCCGTACACTGCCGGGACGAAGGGACGGCCTATGAGTACGCCATCCGCGCCGAGGGCGAGGGCCTTGAATATGTCGACGCCGGAGCGGATGCCGCCGTCGACGAGAATCACACACTTACCGCCGACGGCGTGGGCGATTTCAGGCAGGACGTCCGCCGTGGCGCGGGTCTGGCCGAGCACACGCCCGCCGTGGTTGGAGACAACGATAGCGTCCGCGCCGGCCTCAACGGCCTTCTCGGCGCCGCGCGCGGTCATGATGCCCTTGATGATGAACGGCATCTTCGCGTAGTTGATGATTTCGCGCAGCTCGCTTACGGGCTTGCTGCCGGCGTTGGGGTTCATCGCCTTGAGGAAGGGGAGGCCCGCGCCGTCGATGTCCATGGCCGCGGCGAATATGTTGTGTTCGTTGAGTATCTCCAGCTTTTCCATCACGGCCTCGACGTTCCAGGGCTTGATCGTGGGCACGCCTATGCCGCCGACCTTGTCCATGGCCGCTACCGCGCGCTTCATAACCTCGGGGTCGACGCCGTCGCCGGTGAATGTCAGCGAGCCGCACTCCACGCTTGTGGGGATGAGGATGTCATTATAGGCGAAGTCGTCGTAGGCGTCGGAGTAGTGCATGGTGATGGCACCGATGGGGGCGGCGAACAGAGGCAGGTCGAACGAGCGGCCGAAGATTTCGAAGGCTGTGTCCGGGTCGTCGTGGGAGCAGATGGTGTCCATGTTGACGAATACGCGCTGCCACGCGTCGTAGTTCCTGGCCGCGCCGTTGCCGGGCTTCTTGGAGCCCGGGCCGGGCATGGAGTTGCCGCAGGCTCGCCCGTTGCACACGGGACACGCCTTGCAGTAAGGGCCGATGTTGGTGCGGGCCTTTGCGAGTACTTCGTTGTAATCCATATTTTTTGCCTCCTTATGTATTAGAGGCCCCCAGTTGTGCGGGGGCTGTCACAAAGTGACTGGGGAGTTAGGCTTTGTGCTGCCATAACGCGTTGGCGATTGCGTCTGCGCACAGAGCGAGCCGCCGAGACGCGGCTCTTACTAATTCTATCACCAAGTTCGCGTTTCGACAATAAACTTCATGCGCATTTGGCGCATCGCGAAAAAATAAAGGTGGTGCAAACGGAGCTTTCGCGCGCCGTCTCCGATGCAAATGCCGTGGCAGGGCGGTCACTCGAGCCCGCTCAGATCCCAGGCGGGTATCATCTCGTCGCCGCTGGCGTCGCTCTCCTGGTAGTAGCCGTCCTCGATGCCGCGGTCAAGCAGATACTCGTAGAGCATCTGCGAGATTGCCGGGTCGACCACGCGCGCGAGCTCGGGGAAGCGATTTTCTATGCCCGGCATGGGCGTGTATTGGCTCATGAGCGAGAAGAGCACGCCGCCCATGGGGAAGTGTTCGGCCACCCAGTCGATGCAGCCTATCGAGTTGTCTGTCCAACCGGGGAGTATCAGGTGGCGTATGAGCACGCCGCTTTGAAGCATGTCGTTTTCATCCAGGCGGAAGGGCCCAACCTGGCGGAACATCTCGAGTATGGCGGCGGCGGCAACCTCGGGGTAGTCGGGCGCGGCGGAGTACTTCGCGGCGGGGACGGAGCTCGAATACTTGTAGTCCGGCATGTATATCTGCACAAGTCCCTCGAGCATTCTGAGGCTCTCCACGGTCTCATAGCCGGAGGAGTTCCACGCGACGGGTATGCCCAGCTCCAGCCCGTCGAGCGCCTCGGCGATAGGGCGCACGAAGTGCGCGCCGGTTACGAGGTTTATGTTGTGCACGCCCTT
>CAYXVA010000124.1:0-5102 GCA_964467975.1 uncultured Oscillospiraceae bacterium
TCCTCCGCAGGGGCAGCTTCCACTGCTGCCTCGGTCACGGGTTCGGCCTGCTCAACAACGGGCTCTGCCGCCGTCTCGTCTGCCGGGTTCTCTTGAATCAGGATCTCGTCGCTCATCTTATCCAGTACCTCCTTGATTATCCACCCTGGCGCTGATGCCCCAGCGGTCACGCCAACTGTATCGGCGCCGGACAGCGCGCTCAAATCCAGCGCTGCCGCTCCGTCGATAAACTGGGTATTGGCGCAATAGGTTTTGCAAAGCTGCGCAAGGTGCAGGCTGTTTGCGCTGTCCTTTCCGCCAATGACCACCATTGCGTCGCACTCGGACGCGAGTTTTACGGCCTCAGTTTGCCTGGTGGACGTAGCAGAACATATTGTATCAAATATTTCCGAATTTGTACACCATTTTTTTATTAAAATTTCACACTCTTTCAGATTTTTTTCTGTCTGCGTCGTCTGTACGACAACTGTCACAGATTTTGAGCGGAAATTTTGGTCATCTGCAAGCAATTTTTCCAGTTCCTGTGCGTTTGCGACCACTTTCGCACCTTCGCACCTTCCGCAAATGGCCCACACTTCCGGGTGTTCGGCCGAGCCAATTACCAAAACTTGTCTCCCTGCGGCCGACGCCTCAGCCACAAGCCGATGGATGCGCGCCACATTGGGGCATGTTGCGTCGGTTATCTCGGCCCCCGAGGCGCGCAGCGCCTCTTCCTCGGAGAGTGATACGCCGTGCGAACGGATTATAACGCTGTCTCCCGGACGCGCTTCTTCCGGCGAACTTATGACTCTCAGGCCGCGCGCGGACAGGCTGTTCACAACGTCTGCGTTGTGTATAAGCGGCCCGTAACTCAGGCACGGCCCGCTCTCGAGCAGCTCTTCCGCCATCTTCACTGAGCGGGACACGCCGAAGCAAAATCCGGCGCTTTTCGCCACACGCAGTGTTTTCATGCGCCCTCACCGTCCCTGAGCTCATAGATGCGCTCCATGATGCCGTCCGCCAGCTCCTCATACTCGTTGTGGTTGTGGCCCTCGACCATATAGGGCTTGCCTATAATCAGGCTGACCTTTGAAAACAGCTTCTTGCGCCGCGGGATGTACACGGGGACGATTGGGACGTTCATCTTCGAGGCCAGGCGCACGGCGCCGGTCTTGGCGTCGACCATGTTGTCCTCTCCGACACGCGTGCCCTCGGGGAAGATGAAAATCTTGTCTCCGCGCTTGAGGCACTTCATCATGCTGCGCATCGCGCCGATGTCGCTCTTGCCGCGATCGACAAAGCACACGCCCGCCTTTTCGAGCGCCCAGCCTACAATTGGGACGCTCCTGAGCTCGAGCTTCGCCATGAAGTGCATAAAAGTCTTTTTGCCAAAAGACGCCGCTACGAGGATGGGATCAATCAGGTTCGAATGGTTCCCGCACACCACGGCGGGGCCTTCGGGGATGTTCTCACGGCCCTTGAAGCTAAGATGGTAGAAAAAGCGCGTTATCGGGACGACGATGGCGTAAATTAGATTGTACCAGCGTTTCTCGTCCGAAGGGGATTTCTCCCGCTTGGCGCGTTTTGTGTTCGTCTCGGTCACTTCTCCTGCACCCCCAGTTTTTCGGTCATAAGCGCACAGACGGCGTCTATACTCTCCTGCAGCGTCAAATCGCTTGTGTCCAGCTCCACGGCGTCGCCGGCCCGGCACAGCGGTGCGGCGGAACGCTGCGTGTCGCGCTCGTCGCGCGCTTCTATGTCGCGCAGGACTTCGTCATAGGTCAAATCACAGCCGGCGGCCCGAAGCTCGGCCAGGCGGCGCTCGGCGCGTTTTTCGCATTTCGCCGTGAGGAAAACCTTCAAATCAGCGTCCGGCAGCACCACAGTCCCGATGTCGCGCCCGTCCATTATGACGTCCATGCTCTTGGCGAGCGAGCGCTGCATGTTCAGCAGATATTCCCGCACAGACGGCATCGCGCTCACCTCGCTGGCGCGCCGCGCTATCTCAGGCGTACGTATCAGCCCTGTCACGTCCTCGCCGTTGAGACGCTCGGTCTGCACGCCCTCGCCGTCATAGCCGAGGGCGATGTCGAGCTTCGGCAGCAGTGCCTTGACGGACGCCTCGTCGCCGCTTTCAAAGCCGCAGCGGTCGACGGCCAGGCCGACCGTGCGGTAAATTGCGCCCGTATCAACATAGAGAAAGCCGAAGCGCTTCGCGGCTGCGCGGGCGATAGTGCTCTTGCCCGCGCCGGATGGGCCGTCTATCGCGACTGAAAAATGTTCTTCCATTACTCGTCCTCCGTCCTGAGGGAATTAGCAGCCACAAAGGCCGTCGACCATGCGATTTGCAAGTTATAGCCGCCGGTATAGGCGTCCAGGTCCAAGACCTCTCCGGCGAAGTAGAGCCCGGGAACGAGCTTTGACATCATCGTGCGCGGGTTTATCTCCTTCGTGCTGACGCCGCCGGAGGTGATTATCGCCTCGGCAATCGGCCGCGGTCCGGAAATATCTACCGGGAAATCTTTGAAAAGACGTACCAGTGCGAGCCGCTGCTCGCGGGTTATGGAGTTGGCGCGCTCAGTCTCGGGAATGCCCGAGAGGCGCACCAAAACCGGTATCATGGCCTTGCCCGCGAGGTCCGAAAGGCAGTTGCGGAATTCGCGGTTTTGGTACTTCTCGAAGTCGCGCAAAATGCGGTTGTCGAGCTTTTTCTCATCGAGGCCGGGCTTTAAATCTATGCTCAGCCGGTATTTCGAACGGCCGAAATTGCGCATATGAGCGCTGGCCGAGAGCACCAGCGGGCCGGACACTCCGAAGTGCGTAAAGAGCATCTCGCCGAGCTCTTTGTATATCAGCCTGTCGTCCTCGTAGGCCGAGAGCGTGACGTTCCTGAGCGAAAAGCCCTGCATCTCACGGCAATAGGCATCCGGCGACTCGAGCGGCACGAGGCTGGGCCGGCAGTCGTTCACCGTGTGCCCAAGCGCCCGTGCGAGCTTGTAGCCGTCGCCTGTGGAGCCCGTGCCGGGGTAGCTCAATCCGCCCGTGCATATCACCGCGCTGCGGCACTCTATTTCCTCCTGCCCGGCGACAACCGCGCACACGCCGTCGGCGTCTGTTTTTATCGCCTTCGCCTTTTCACGCAGGATTTCGACACCGTTCTTGTGGCACAATTTGACCAGAGCCCCGGCGATATCCCCCGCTTTGTCCGAGACGGGGAAAACCCTCCTCCCACGCTCGGTCTTGAGCGGTACGCCGAGGCCTTCAAAGAAAGCCATCGTGTCCTGGGACGAGAAACGGTGAATAGCGCTCTGCAAAAAACGCCCGTCCCCTGGTATCGCGTCAATAAACTCGCGCGGCGTGCAGTCGTTTGTGACGTTGCAGCGGCCTTTGCCGGTTATCCTGAGCTTGCGGCCCAGGTCGCGGTTGGGCTCAAGCAGCACGGTTTTCAGCCCTCTGCCCGCCGAGAGCGCCGCGCAGATTGATCCGGCTGCGCCGCCGCCTATGATTACCGCATCAGCCTTCCGCATTTTCAAAGACCTTATAGTCGCTCCAGACCTTCTCGAGCTTCTTGAACGTCTCGCTTATAGCGTCCCGACTGCGCGAGCCGACGGCGATTATAATCGCGTTAACAAGGCTCATGGGCGCGACAAGGGAATCCACGAAGGAAACCATCTCGCTCTTAGCAAACAGGCACACGTCCGCCATGCCGTAAAACGGCGAGCTCTCGCTGTCCGTCAGGCCGACCGTCGCAGCGCCGCGGTCCTTCGCATAGCCCATGACCTTGGCCGAGCGCGAGGAGTAGCGCGGGAAGGTAAAGCCGATGAACAAGTCGCCCTCGCCTATGCGTAAAAGCTGCTCATAGGCTTCGGCGGCGCTGTTGTCGTCCACCAGGTGCACCCCAGCTCGTATCAGGCCCAGGTAATACGCCATAAAGTCCGCGAGCGAGCGCGAAGTACGTGAGGCGAAGATGTATATCTCCTTCGCGTCTATTATGCTGTCAACCACACGGTTGAAGCTGTCCTGGTCTATTTCTTCAAGCGTAGTCTGCAGCTTGTCGATGTCGTCGCTGAGTACCGCTTTGAGTATATTCTTGTCGTCAAGCATGTCGCGGCTGGCCTCAATCCGCTGCACGCTCGTCAGGCGCGAGCGTATCATCTCCTGCAGCGCCTTGCGCATGCCCGGATAGCCGTCAAAGCCCAGCTCTGCGGCAAAACGTACGACCGTGGACTCGCTCACGCCCACGGTCTTGCCGAGCTTGCCCGCAGTCATAAAGGCCGCTTTGTCGTAATTTTCCAGAATGTACTTGGCAATAAGCCGCTGTCCCTTTGAAAACCCCGAATTGTCCTGGGAAATAATTGTGAGTATGTCCTTGTCCATATCCTTGCCCCCGTATATAAAATCCCGACGCCGCTCCACTGCCGTCCGGATAAGAAACTTGTTTCATTTTACACAGTTTCAGCGGATATTACAAGGGGTATTACGTAAACAAACTTTAACGTTTTTCACTTATAAGGCCCTTCACGTATTCCATCTCAGCCGGAGTCAACTCTCTCCAGCGCCCAACCGGGAGGTCCCCGAGCTTGAGCTCGCCCTCGGCGACGCGCACAAGGCGTGTGACCGTGAGCCCGACGCTCTCGCACATGCGCCGGACCTGACGGTTTCGCCCCTCATGTATCACGAAGCACAGCCTGCTGGACTCCTCCCCGGCGTGGAGCAGCATTATTTGCGCCGGGCGTATGCTCTTGCCGTTTACCGACCGCAGCGCCTCCATGGCCGACACCTGCCTGGTTGTTGCGCGTCCGCGGACCGTGACGTTATATGCCTTCTCCACCTCGTGTGCCGGGTGCATGAGCGCGTTTGCCGCCTCGCCGTCGTCCGTCATGACAAGCAGCCCCTCGCTGTTCAGGTCGAGCCTGCCCACGGGGTAGAGCCGCCGCCCCGCGCCGCGCACGAGCTCGGCCACCGTCCGGCGGCCTTTCTCGTCGGACAGCGTGGTGACATAGCCGCGCGGCTTGTTGAGCATTATGTACATACGCTCCGACGGGGCGCCCATCGGCACTCCGTCGACGGCTATTACATCCCTTACCGGGTCGGCGCTCATGCCGAGCGAGGCCGTCTCGCCG
>CAYXVA010000125.1:0-5098 GCA_964467975.1 uncultured Oscillospiraceae bacterium
CGACCAGAAGCAGCACGTGGAACTCACTCGCGACATTGCGATACGCTTCAACAACCTCTACGGCGAGACCTTCAAGGTACCCGAGGCGTACATCCCCCGCGTGGGCGCGCGCATCATGAGCCTACAGGACCCGACGAGCAAGATGTCGAAGTCCGATAAGGACCCGAACGGCTGCGTCCATCTGCTCGAGAAGCCCGAGGACATAATGCGCAAATTCAAGCGCGCCGTCACCGACTCCGACACCAGCGAGAACTGCGTCCGCTTCGACCCGGCAAACAAGCCCGGCGTTGCAAACCTCATGCAGATTTACTCCTCCGCCACCGGCGAGAGCTTTGAGCAGATTGAGGCCGACTTCACCGGCAAGGGCTACGGCGCGTTCACGACCGCCGTCGGCGAGGCCGTCGTAGAGCTGCTGCGCCCGATACAGGACGAGACGCACCGCATTCTCAAGGACAAGGCCTACCTCGAGAGCGTCTACCGTATGGGCGCGGAGAAGGCCTGCTACGTAGCCAACAAGACTCTGAGGAAAGTGTACAAGAAGCTCGGCTTTGTCGCCCGCTGACGCACTGTAATCCCAGCTGACTGCCGCCGCGTCACAACAAATGGCGCGGCGGTTTTAGGAGTGTAAGTTTATGTTCGATATGGAGCTGTGGGTCCGCATATTGCTCGCCGTCGCCATAGCCTTTGCAATCAGCTTTGCCGCCGTCCCGGTGGTCAAGAGCTTCGCACAGAAGATGGGTGCGATTGACGTCCCCGACGGACAGCGCCGCGTCCACGACCACCCCATCCCCCGCATGGGCGGATTGGCCATATTCCTGGGCTTTTTGCTCAGCGTCGTGCTCTTCGTCGACATCACCCGTCAGGTGCGCGGCATCCTGCTGGGCGCCGTGCTGATAGTGGCCTGCGGCGCCATCGACGACGTCGTCAACCTGCGCGCATGGATAAAACTGCTTGTCCAGCTCGCGGCCGCGGGCATAGCCGTGGCGCACGGCGTTGTAATTGAGGTGTTCAGCAACCCCAACATCTTTTCCGAAAACGAGCTGCTGATACTCGGCTGGCTGGCCGTGCCGGTCACTATCCTCTGGATAGTCGGCATAACCAACAGCGTCAACCTCATAGACGGGCTCGACGGCCTCGCCGTCGGCGTGAGCACCATTGCAAGCGTCACCATGTTCGTTGTGGCGCTGCTCGTGAGCGAGGGCAACGTCGCGCTGCTGCTCGCCGCGCTGATGGGCGCTTGCCTCGGCTTTATGCCGTACAACCTCAATCCTGCGAAAATATTCATGGGCGACACGGGCGCACTGCTGCTGGGCTATGTCCTGAGCACGGTGTCCGTTGTCGGCATGTTCAAAACATATGCGCTGGTGACCTTCGTGGTCCCCATCCTGGCGCTGTTCCTGCCGCTGTTTGACACGACCTGCGCCTTTTTCCGCCGCCTGCTGCGCGGGCAGAGCCCCATGCACCCCGACCGCGGCCACCTGCACCACCGCCTTATAGACATGGGCCTGAGCCAAAAACAGGCCGTCGCGATACTCTACTCGCTCTCGGCCATTCTCGGCCTGTGCGCGGTCGTGCTCGCAACCGACGGCGCGCTGCGCACCTGGCTGATAGTCGTCGCCGTGCTCGCAGCCATAGCAATAGGGCTTTTTATTACCCACACCCTCAAAGGGCACAAGTACCACCCGCCCGTCGACCCCAATTTGGACGGCGTGGAGGAGGAACACGGCCTGCACCACAAGGAGAAGCGCAATGGCAAGGCTTAAAGTCATGAGCATATTCGGCACGCGGCCGGAGGCGATAAAAATGGCGCCTCTGGTGCTTGAGCTTGCGCGCCGCGAGGAAATAGATAACCTCGTCTGCGTCACGGCGCAGCACCGCGAGATGCTCGACGGCGTGCTTGCCGTGTTCGGCATCCGCCCCGACTTTGATTTGAACGTCATGCAGAGCGGACAGAGCCTCGCCGGGATAACAAGCCGCGTCCTGGATGGCCTCGGCGGCGTCTTTGAGCGCGTCAGGCCCGATTTGACGCTTGTCCACGGCGACACCACGACGACTTTTGCCGCCGCGCTCGCCTCTTTTTATGCCAAGATCCCCTGCGGGCACGTCGAGGCCGGCCTGCGCACCTTCGACCGCTGGTCGCCATATCCCGAGGAGATGAACCGACGTCTCGCCGGGCAGCTCTGTACGCTGCACTTCGCCCCTACCGCGCGCAACGCCGAAAACCTGCGCCGCGAGGGCGTGGAGGGCGGCGTTTTTGTCACCGGCAACACCGTCATCGACGCGCTGGGCTACACCGCCCACGGCGAGGGCTTCGAGTCACAGCAGCTGCGTGAACTCAAGCTCGACGGCAGCCGCGTCATAACCCTCACCTGCCACCGCCGTGAAAACTACGGCGAGCCGATGCGGCACATTTTCGCCGCCGTGCGCAAAATAGCCGAAACGCACAGCGACGTGCTTTTCGTCTACCCTGTGCACCTGAGTCCCGCCGTGCGCTCTGCCGCCGCCGAGTGCCTCTCCGGCGTGGCCAACGTCGCCATGATAGAGCCGCTCTCCGCCGTAGACATGCACCGGCTAGTGGCCCGCAGCTACATGGTCATGACCGACTCCGGCGGAATCCAGGAGGAGGCCCCCGCCCTAGGCAAGCCCGTGCTCGTGCTCAGGCGCGAGACCGAGCGGCCCGAGGCCGTCGAGGCCGGTACCGTCAAGCTCGCCGGGACCGAAACGGACAACATAGTCGCCCTCGCCGAAGAGCTGCTCAACAGCCCGGACGCCTACGAACGCATGGCCCGGGCAGTCAACCCATACGGCGACGGCCACGCCTGTAAGCGCATAGCAGACGGCATCCTGTACACATACGGCCTGCGCGAAGCGCCCCCCGAGGAGTTCAGACCGGCATGAGGAAGCGCACAAAACTTGTGATATTCCTGCTGCTAGCACTGACGGCGGCAGTCATAATCTACGCGCTCTTCTTCATGGGCCAGGACGTACAGACCAGCCATGTCGCGCTGCCCACGTCCGATCACAGCAGCGGGACCGGCACCACGGAGGAGCCTGACTACACCGTGTCCACGCTCACGCGCGAAAATGTTCAGGCCGTCCTCGCCCAGCTCAACCGCGCCGAGAACTACTCCGCCACCATCACGATAAACTACTATTGGGGCGAGAGCAGCTCTTCTTCAGACTTACAGGTCTGGGTCAGCAACGGGCGGACCCGTATCCGCTCCGAGATAGGCGGCAGCACCAGAAATGTGCTGGTCTCCGATGGGATGCTCTACATCTGGTCGGATTCCGTCTCCGGCGTCTACGCCGAGCCGTACTCCGGCAGCGCCGACGTGTGGATGCGCTCACTCAGCTATGAGGATGTTCTCGACCTCCCCGTCGAACGCATCCTAAACGCAAACTATCAGCAGTATTCCGGCGTCGACTGCATCTATGTCGAGTACCGGGATGAACCTACGAATTATGTAAACCGAATCTACGTCTCCGTCTCCACTGGGCTGCTGATGGGTGCGGAGACCTATGAAAACGACGTGCTCGCGTACCGCATGGTCTCATCCGTTCCGGAGCTCAGCGTGCCGGATGAAGAGCTGTTCACACCACCCGACGCCTGAGACGCCCGCTAGAAGAACAGCAGCGCCGCGAGGACAACGAGCAGCTGTTTGTCCCCGCTCTCGCGGTACATGAGATACACGATCGCCAGCAACAGCAAGTCCTCAGTCTCCAGGTTCCCGAGGCGGCTGGACAGACCGCCGCCGAGACCGGACAGCAGGCTCTCAAGCGCACCTCGCCGCTCCCCATGCCGCGCGGCGTGCTGCGGCGAGGCGGGTCTGGGCGGCTGTCTGTTGGGACGATTGCCCCCGTCGTGATATGCATTTTGGTTTCTAGACCCGGGGTTTTCCGGCCCGCGGCCGGTTTCGGGGCGCCCGCCCGGGGCGCTTTCACCGTCCTGCGGGCCGGGCTCGCGGCTGCTGTTTTTCTCCGGCTCCGGTTCCGTCTGCGCCTCCCGCTCGCGCTCAGGCTCAGGGAAGCGCCCCGGGCGCATGCGCGGGCGCGGCGGGTATTCGCTTTCAGAGTATGCGTCCGGCAGGCGTATGTACCTGCCGGTGTTGCCCTCATAGCGGTTCGTTGCCATCACCCCCAAGCCCGGAAATCTCCCCGGCTATCCTCGCGATAGAGGCAAGCCGGGCGAGCTTTATCGCCCTGTCGAGCCGCTCACAACGCTCCTCGGACAAAAACGGGCGCAGCGCCGTAAGCAGCGCCATTTCATTTGGCCGCAGCGCGTTGCCGCGAAGTAAACCGGCGACGCGCTTTATCAGCGCCTGATCGCTCTCGGGCTCCGGCTTTGACGGCTCTTTGTCACCGCCCTCCCCCGAGAACAGCGACTTGGCCATATCCGCAATACGGCCCATGGCGTCCGGGTCGGAAAGTATCGCGTTGAGCTTATCTTCAAGGCCGTCCATGCGCCGCGCCTCCCTTCGTTATTTCATCGCCTCGCCCAGCAATTTGGCGAGCTTTTGCCCCTCGCCCGTGGCCAGGACCCGGCGGAGTATATCCCGCATCGCTCGCTCGTCGCCGCTGCTCGCGGCCCGGGCCAGCTCCGCGTCGGAAAACATACCCTCAAGCGCCTTAGCCGCGTCGCTGCGGCTGAGCTCGGCGAGCTTTGCGCGCTTGGTCTCGTCGAGATTCTCGGCGAACTTGGTGACGTCCATGTTATCCCCTCCACCGGCAGTATATTCCCATCCAAGCAAGGAGGTGCGCGTCCAATGCGCCTTGTTGTATTTTCAGACACCCACGGTGTCACCGAGCTCATGCCCGCCGTCGTTCGCCGCACGCAGCCGGACATACTCGTCCATCTCGGCGACCACATACGCGACAGCCGCGTGCTCTCAAGCGAGTTTCCCGACATCCCGCTCTTCGCCGTCCCCGGCAACTGCGACTTCGCCGGCCGCGAACAGGACACGCTCGAGTTCTACGCCGGGCCGGTCAAGGTCTTTGCCACGCACGGGCACCGCTATTACGTCAAGAGCACAATGGACTCGCTTTTGAACGCCGCGCACTTCTCCGGCGCGCAGCTCGTGCTCTACGGTCACACGCACAT
>CAYXVA010000126.1:0-5094 GCA_964467975.1 uncultured Oscillospiraceae bacterium
CAAACCTCCCGGTGATGTAGTCCTCGGTGCGCTTCTCCTGCGGGTGTGAGAACACGCGCTCGGTGTCGCCAAACTCCACGAGCTCGCCGAGCAGGAAGAATGCGGTTTTGTCGCTCACGCGGACGGCCTGCTGCATATTGTGCGTGACCATGATAACAGTATAGCGGTTTTTGAGTTCTATGGCAAGGTCCTCTATCTTGCTCGTGGATATGGGGTCGAGGGCGCTCGTGCTCTCGTCCATGAGTATGACGTCCGGCTCGACGGCGAGGGCACGGGCTATGCACAGCCTCTGCTGCTGGCCGCCGGAGAGGCCGAGCGCGCTCTTGTTGAGGCGGTCCTTGACCTCGTCCCAAATCGCCGCGTCGCGCAGCGAGCGCTCCACGATGTCGTCGAGCCTCGCCTTGCCGCGGATGCCGTGGGTGCGCGGGCCGTAGGCTATGTTGTCGTAGATGCTCATCGGGAAGGGGTTGGCCTTCTGGAACACCATACCTATCTGCTTGCGCAGGCGGGTCACGTCGACGTCCTTGCCGTAGATGTTCTCTCCGTTATAGAGCACCTCGCCGTCTATCTTCACGCCCTCGACGAGGTCGTTCATGCGGTTGAGCGTCTTGAGGAAGGTGCTCTTGCCGCAGCCGGAGGGACCTATCAGCGCCGTTATCTGGTTGGCGGGGATCTCGATATTGATGTCCTTGAGCGCGTGGTTGTCGCCGTAGTATAAGTTCAGGTGGCGGCTCTCTATTATTGTGCGCTCGGCGGCGTCGCCGGCAGTGTTATAAACAGTCTCGCTCATATATTTTCTCCTGCTCTCAGTTTTTCTTGAGTTTCTTGCCCGCAAGCTTCGCGGCGATGTTTATCACGAAGGCTATCACCAGCAGCACGACTGCGACGGCGAAAGCCAGGCCAAAGTCGGCGCGCTCTTTGGCGTAGACGTAGAGGGCGACGGTGAGCGTGGAGCCGGCCGCGCCGAAGAAGTTGGAGAAGAAGTCGCCAATGCTGCCTCCGCCGAAGTTGGAAAGGCGCATGCCCATGCCGGCGGTGAACATCAGTATGGCGCTCTCGCCGACGATGCGGCCTATCGCGAGGATGCAGCCGGTCACGATGCCGTCCACGCTCGAGGGCAGGACGACGGTGCGTATCATGTGCCACTTGCCGCTGCCCAGGGCGAGGGAACCCTCGCGGTAGCTCTGCGGCACGGTCTTGAGGCTCTCCTGCGTGGTACGGATGATAGTCGGCAGGGTCATCATGACCAGGCTGAGCGCACCGGCAATAAGGCTCGTGCCGAGCCCGAAGGCCTGGCAGAACACCATCATGCCGACGAGGGCGAAGATGATGCTGGGCATGCCGGAGAGCGTCTCGGTGGCGAACTCAATCACGGCGACGAACTTCCTGTTCGTGGCGTACTCGGTGAGGTATATCGCGCTGCCCACGCCGAGGGGAAGGACGACAATCAGCGTCGCGATAACGACGTAAATGGTGTTGATAATGGCCGGCAGGATGCCGTCGACGTCGTTTATGACGCTCTCCTCGCTGGAGAGGAACTGCCAGCTCAGGTTCGGTATACCGCGGTATAGGATATAGCCAATCAGGAACACAAGCAGCGCGCAGATTATGGCCGCGCTCACATATAGCAGTGTGCGCATGACGATGTCATAGGTCTTGCGGCGCGGGGAAAGCCCCTGGGTTATGGAGACGCGTTCGTTCATATCAGTTGCCCTCCTTGTTGCGCTTGAGGAAGAGGTTGAGCACGGCGTTTATGAGCATGATGAAGAGAAAGAGCACCAGACCTATCGAGAAGAGCGCCTGGCGGTGCAGCCCTCCCGCGTAGCTCATGTCGCCCGCTATGGCGGTGGTGAGGAACTTGACGCTGGTAAGCAGGCTCGGCATGTTGGCGACGTTGCCGGCGACCATGAGTATGGCCATAGCCTCGCCTATGGCGCGGCCCACACCGAGCACAACCGCGGCGGCGATGCCGCTCTTGGCGGCCGGGGCGCTCACGCGGAAGTAGGTCTCAAGTTCCGTCGCGCCGAGGGCCAGGCTGGCCTCCTCGTACTCGCGCGGCACGGCGTTGAGCGCGGTCTCGCTCACGGAGATGATGCTGGGCAGTATCATTACGGCCAGCACCACTATGGCGGCGAGCAGGCTGTCGCCCGCGGCGAGGTTGAAGGTCGTACGGATGACCGGCACGAGCACCATCATACCCACCAGGCCGTACACGACGCTGGGTATGCCGGCGAGCAGGTCGACGACCTCGCGTATCACGGCAGCCAGCTTGCGCGGCGCGACCTTGGAGAGGAACACCGCCATGAGGAAGCCTATCGGCACGCCGATGATGATAGCGCCCGCCGTGCCGTAGATACTGGTGAGTATCATGGGCAGAATGCCGTAGCTGGGCGCGGTCTTGTTCGTCGGCGCCCAATTGGTGCTGGTGAGGAACTCCCAAAGCCCTACCTCGCGGATGGCGGGGATGCCGGAAATTATAAGGTACACAGAGATAACGAGCACAAACCCTACGGCCACGAGCCCGCATACCAGGAATATGGCTTTCATCACAAACTCAAGCGTGTCCTTGAGGCCGCGCTTTGAGTCGATACGCTCGGGCTGTCCGGCCTGCACCGCGGCTGCGGCGGCATCCGTGGCCCGCGTCTCTCTCTTTTTACGAGCGCTCAACTTGCCGCTCTCCCCTTTCGATGTCACAGTTTCATTCAAGACGCATGTTCTCCCTTCATGCCGGGGTGAATCTGACCGGAGCCCGAGCGTTTTCGGACGCCCGTCAGACACACCCCTCGTTACAGGGCAATAGGCCCCCAGAGTGTGGGGGCCGTTGCCATTAAAGTTTTATATTTCTCAGGCGTTCGCGGGAACGACGTCGGCAGACTCGATGATCGGGGCGGCCTCGGCGCTCATGGCGTAGTCGAGGAAGGCCTGGGCGGCCGGGCTCAGCTCGGTGCCCTCAACGGTCACGATAACGAAGGGGCGCTGTATCGGGAAGGTGCCGTCCGCGACGGTCTCCTCGCTGGGAGCAACTCCGTCAACCGCGACGGCGGTGACGCTGTCATTGACGGCGGAGAGGCTGGCGTAGCCGATGGCGTTCGGGTTGCTGGCCACGTTGCCGATAACGTCGCCGGTGGAGCTGTACTCGCTGGTGTAGACGCAAGCGTCCTCAATGCCGAGGATTTCCTCGAAGGCGCTGCGGGTGCCGGAGGCGGAGTCGCGGCCGTAGACGGCAATCGGGGCGTCGGCGCCGCCGAGCTCGCTCCAGTTGGTAATCTCGCCGGTGTAAATCTGGGCAACCTGCTCGCTGGTCAGCTCGGAAACGGTGTTCTCGGTGTTGACAACGATGGCGATGCCGTCGAGGGCGATGATGTTCTCAACGCCGCCCTGGCTCTTCTCGTCGTCGGAGAGGGCGCGGCTGCTCAGGCCGAGGTCACAGGTGCCCTCGATGGCGCCGGTGATGCCGGCGCCGGAGCCGGACGGAGTGTAGCTGACGGTGATGCCGGGCTGGACTTCGCTGAAAGCCTCAATCAGGGCCTGAATAACGCTCTCCATGGAGGTGGAGCCGTTGGCGGTGACGGTGCCGGTGAGCTGCTCGCCGCTCGTGGTGGGCTCGCTGGTCGGGTTGGCGCTGGGGGTGGTAGTGGTGTCGGTGGTGCCGCAGGCGGCCAGCAGGCCGATGCAGAGCACAAGGGAGAGCACTACTGCGAGTGTCTTTTTCATCTTTCCATTTTCTCCTTTAAGTTCAGATTATACTTTCGTGGGGCCAGCTCTCGCTGACACCCTATAAACTAAAGGCGGAGTGTAAAATGGAAAAGACTCAGTATGTAAAATCTGCGTAAAACCGCGCAAAAAATCGTAAAATCGGCGCAGAAAAAGCGCGGGAACCCAAATTCCCGCGCCATTTTGCGCTTTATACCGTTAAATTTACTTCTCAGCTCCGGCGTAGACGAAGGCGTTGGGCAGCTGACGGCCCTCCGGCAAATCCGGATTGGAACAGCGCGTCACATATTCGCCGTCGTACCAGAGTATGGCGCTGGTGCCGCCGTCGAGGTTCATGGCCTGCATGCAGTTGTGTTTCTCAAGTATAGCGCCGCACTCGTCCACGCTCACGCCGAGCGAGTCGAGCAGGCGGCCCTCAATGACCAGCATGAGTATCTCGCCTTTGTCCGACTGCCCTATCACCGCTCGCGGGTTCAGGCTATCCCAGCCGTAGGTGTTGAGCCGCACTCCGTCCACGATTATCGCCGGCGTGAACTCCACGGCGTCGGTTGTCGATGGGTTTACCTCCGACGAGGCGTCGACAATATAGAAATAGTTGTCCTCGCGCAGCTCTATGCGCTTGTAGCTCCAGCCCAGGTGGTCGCCTTGGCCCACGCCGTCCGACATGGCGTAGCCGTTGAGCGTGCCGCCATTGCCGACGCCGTCGACGTCGATGAAGGCGCTGCCGGTCATGGCTAGGACGCCGCCGTGGGCCTCGGCTATCTGCCCTGCGGTCTGTCCCATTTCGCCGAGGTAGGCCGACTCCTGCACCGAGAGGCGGCTGGGGTCCTTCGCCACGGCCAGGACGCCGCGATAGCCGGTGCCGGAGACGCGCACGAGCAATATGCGGTTGGGCACGTCTACGGCCAGCACCTGCTCGCCCATTGTCGTGCGTATCGACGTGCCGCTGTCGTTGAGCCCCGCCTCGTTTATGCAGAGGTTTTCCCACCCGTCGGCCAGGGCGTCCGGGTGCTCGTCGAGATAGGCCTCCATCGTACTGCGGTCGAGCTCCCAGAAGAGCTCGTAGAAGCTCTCCTCGGAGACGCTCTCGCCCTGACCGGCGGGGATATTGTCGCCGCCCCAGTTCTCGGACGAGTTGTGCTCCGTCTGCTCCTGCATGGCCCCTTCCCGCTGGGCCATGGCCTCGTCGATCACGCTCTGCGGCAAAAAGGCTGTGGCCAGCCACCGGTGGTTCATGGTGTCCATGGCCGTCTGGATGTAAATTGTGCGCCACTTCGCGATGAATGGGATGTCGGAAAAGACGCACAGGCAGTAGAGCCCGGCCAGCAAGTCCAGGACAATCGCTACGGCGATAAGCGCACGACGGCCGCGGACGCGCTT
>CAYXVA010000127.1:0-5080 GCA_964467975.1 uncultured Oscillospiraceae bacterium
GCCGCTTCTCGTACACGTCGTGCTCAGAGCACTTCCACAGGTGAGCAAGGTGCTTATCCGAAAAGCCCATGCGCTTTGCGCGCAGGAGGTTTTCGCGCGTTATTGGTTCATCCTTTATCTCCCGCTCGAGAGAGACGATGTTGTGTATCTTGTCGAGGAAGAGCATGTCTATGCCGGTTATGTTGCACAGCCGGTTGTAGTCCACGCCGAGCCACATGAGCTGCGCGAGCGCGAAAATGCGGTCGTCGGTGCCGTCCTTGATGTAGTCCAAGAGCTCGTCGACGGGCATGTGGTGGAACTTGGGCAGATAGAGGTGACTCGCGCCTATCTCCAACGAGCGCACAGCCTTCAATAGGCTCTCTTCTATTGTGCGGCCCACGGCCATGACCTCGCCGGTAGCCTTCATCTGCGTGCCGAGCTTGTTCGACGCGCCCGCGAACTTGTCAAAGGCAAAGCGCGGCATCTTCGTGACGACGTAGTCGAGCGTGGGTTCAAAGCTCGCGGGGGTGTTGGCGAGCTGTATCTCGTCGAGGCGCAGCCCGGCGGCGATCTTGGCGCTCACGCGCGCAATCGGGTAGCCGGTCGCCTTGCTGGCGAGAGCGGATGAGCGGGAAACGCGCGGGTTGACCTCTATCAAAAAGTACTGGAAGCTCTCCGGGTCGAGCGCGAACTGCACGTTGCAGCCGCCCTCGACGCCGAGGGCGCGGATTATCTTCAGCGCACTGTCGCGCAGCATCTGGTACTCGCGGTTGGTGAGCGTCTGGCTGGGCGCGACGACGATGCTGTCGCCGGTGTGTATGCCGACGGGGTCAATGTTCTCCATGTTGCAGACCGCGATGGCCGTGTCGGCGGCGTCGCGCATGACCTCGTACTCTATCTCCTTATAGCCGCGTATGCTCTTCTCGACCAGCACCTGGTGCACCGGCGAGAGGGCGAGCGCGTGCTTGGCAAGCTCGCGCAGCTGCGTTTCGTCGTCGGCAAATCCGCCGCCGGTGCCGCCGAGCGTGAAGGCCGGACGGAGCACGACGGGATAGCCTATGCGCGACGCGGCCTCGACGCAGCCCGTGACAGTCTCCGCCGTCTCGCTGGGGAGCACCGGCTCGCCCAGGCGCTCGCAGAGCTCCTTGAACTTCTCGCGGTCCTCGGCGAGCTCTATACTCTCGACGCTCGTGCCCAGCACCTCGACGCGGCACTCGGCGAGCACGCCCTGCCTTTGCAGCTCGACGGCGAGGTTGAGGCCTGTCTGGCCACCTATCCCGGGGACAATCGCGTCGGGCCGCTCGTAGCGGATGATACGCGCGACGTACTCGGCGGTGAGCGGCTCCATGTACACCTTGTCCGCAACGGTCGTGTCGGTCATGATGGTCGCGGGGTTGGAGTTTGCGAGCACGACCTCATAGCCCTCCTCGCGCAGCGCGAGACAGGCCTGGGTGCCGGCGTAGTCGAACTCGGCGGCCTGTCCTATCACGATAGGTCCGGAACCTATGACGAGGATCTTGTGTATATCGGTGCGTTTCGGCATTCTCGCTCACTCTCCCTTCCCGAGCATCGCGACGAAGCGGTCGAACAGATAGGCGCTGTCCTGAGGGCCGGGCTTGCTCTCCGGGTGGTACTGCACGGAGAATATCGTCCCGTCGGCGCTCTTCATGCCCTCGACCGTGTTGTCGAGCTGGTTTATGTGCGTGACCTCGAGGCCCGTACCCGCGAGGGAGTCCGGGTCGACGGCGTAGCTGTGGTTCTGGCTGGTCATCTCTATGCGCCCCGTAGCGAGCTCGCGCACGGGGTGGTTTCCGCCGCGGTGGCCGAACTTGAGCTTGTACGTCTTAGCGCCGTGGGCGAGGGCGATAAGCTGGTGGCCGAGGCAGATACCCATTATCGGGTAGCGGCCGCGGAGCGCGCGCACGGTCTCGACGACCTCGGGCACGTCCTCCGGGTCGCCGGGGCCGTTGGAGAGCAGTATTCCGTCCGGGGCCATGAAGTCTATCTCCTCGGCCGTGGTGTTGTACGGCACGACCGTGACGTTGCAGCCGCGGGCGTTCAGCGCCTTCACCATGCCGAGCTTTATGCCGCAGTCGACGGCGACGACGGTGTCCTTGTGGTTAGTCGTGCGGGAGTACCAGCGCTTGGCGCAGCTCACGCGCGAGACCTGGTCGTGCGGAAGCTCCGCGGCGCCGAGCCGCTCGAGCGCGGCCTCAAGCGGAAGATTCGCACTGCAAAGCAGAGCCTTCTGGCTGCCCGTGTCACGTATTTCGCGCGTGAGGCGGCGGGTGTCTATGCCCGCGAGGCCGGGGATGCCGTACTCCTGCATGAGCTCGGCGAGCGTCTTGGTATAGCGGAAGTTCGAGGGGTTGTCGTTGTAGTCGCGCACCAAAAGCGCGCCTATCGTCGGCGTTTTGGTCTCGTAGTCCTCGTCCGTTATGCCGTAGTTGCCGATTATCGGGTAGGTCATACACACGGCCTGATCGGTGTACGAGGGGTCGGAGACTATCTCCTGATACCCGGCCATCGACGTGTTGAACACGACCTCGCAGACGCTGTCGCGCTCCGCGCCGAAGCCCTCGCCGTAGTATTCGCTCCCGCTCGCAAGCACGAGCTTCCTTCTCTTTACGCTTTCCATACTGTCCTCCCTGCACAAACTGTCATTAAACATTTGCCTTTTACTCTCCAGCCCTCAAACGGCGTGGCGCGCCCCATGGACGCGAACTCCGCCGGGTCTATCACGTATTCCGTGTCCGTATCGAAAACGGCCAGATCGGCCGGTTTGCCCGCCTCTATCGCCCCGCCCGGGATGCCGAAGCGTTTTGCCGGGGCCGCGCTCATGAGCTCTATGAGCCTCTCGAGCGTTATGACGCCCTTTTCGACGAGCCCGGTGTACAGCACCGCAAAGGCGCACTCGAGGCCCACGACGCCCATCGGCGAGCCTTCGAGCCCGCGGGACTTCTCCTCCGGCGTGTGCGGCGCGTGGTCGGTGGCGATAATGTCTATCATACCGTCGCGTATGCCCTCTATGAGCGCGGCGCGGTCGGCCGCGGCTCTCAGCGGCGGGTTCATCTTGAAGCGCCCGTCCTCGCGCAAATCCGCGTCCGTGAGCAGCAGGTAGTGCGGCGCGGTCTCGGCGGTGACGTGGACGCCGCGCGCTTTCGCCGCGCGGATTATCTCCACCGACTCCTTTGTCGAGACGTGGCAGACGTGGAATTCGCAGAGAGTCTCCTGCGCAAGGCGGCAGTCGCGCTCGACCTCGCGCCACTCGCTCTCGGAGCTTATGCCCCGGTGCCCGTGCGCTCTCGCATACTCGCCGTCGTGGATGTACCCGCCGTTTAAAAGCGCGTCGACCTCGCAGTGCGCGGCGAGTATCTTGCCGGTTTCCGCCACGGCGCGCATACAAGCGCGCATCATGTTTTCATCCTGCACGCCCCGCCCGTCGTCGGAGTAGGCCGCGGCGTATTCGGCGAGACCGGGGATGTCCGCCATCTCGCGCCCGCGCTCGCCCACGGTCAGCGCCGCGTAGGGGTAGACGCGGATGCGCGCTCCGCGACGTATGGCCTCGAGCTCGACGGCCATGTGCTCGACGCTGTCGGGCACGGGGTTTAAGTTCGGCATGGCGCAGACGGCAGTGTACCCGCCCCGGGCCGCCGCGGCGGTGCCGGTCGCGATTGTCTCTTTAAAAGAAAAACCCGGCTCTCGAAGATGTACATGAACATCGACAAGACCGGGAACAATACGGCAATTATTGAAATTGAAAACAGGAACACCTTTCTCAGGGACGATACCGGGCTCAACTCGGGAAACAATACCCCCAGCAACCTCCACGTCGGAGGGAACAAAACACCCGTCAATGAAAACATCGCAGCCTTTTATGACGAAAGCGTCCATGCCGTACCTCCTTTCAGGCGTATTAAAAGCCCGCTGCCGCGAGCCAAGTTCGAGGTATTATATCAGCCCCGCGTCCCGTTGTCAAGAGCCGTCTTTCCCCCGCCTGGCGCGATAACAATACACAGCATAAAAAGCGGGCAACAATGTCAGTCGAAATGACATGTTGCCCGCTTCTCTGCTTATGCCGCTTCCTGCTCTGCGTCCAGCATGGCGTTTATCGTCACACCATAGCCCCGTGTGGGGTCGCTTATCAGAACGTGAGTACGCCGTTGATGCCGACGCGATTCTATAATTTAGGAAGTCTGGGGTACAAATCTATGGTTATTTTCCCGTCGACTTCCTTCAAATAGACAACTTTATGGAGAATTGTTTTCAGCAGGTCGTTTCGTTCTTTGACAGTCATATCATCGTAGCTGGCAAGGAGTTTCTCCGTGTTCGGGATAAAGCTGCTTTGCTCTGCCTCCCCGGTTTCCAGCTTGCTCAGCGTTGCTTCAAGGTTGTCGCGCCTTGCCTGGGCAGCGTCGATCTCGCCGGTGATTTTTGCACGTCTGGCCTTGAACAGCTCCAGCGTGTACTCCCCGCACTCGACTAGATTGTATGCCGTTTCAAGCTGTGCGTTCAGACGTGTCAGTTCGTCGTCGAGCTTGCTTATCTGTTTGCGGCATCTCTCGATGTCGTCGGCAAAACCGCTGGCGGCAATCCTGACTTTGTACCCTGAATACCACTCGCGCAATGCTGAAATTATTTCGCGCTCGACAACATCGTAGTCTGCGCTCACGTTGTGGCAGTTGCGCCCGTTTACACATCTCAGGCGTGGAATCGCTCCGCGAGACACCGTGCCGGTTGTGCGGCCGATCCGCTTCCCGCACTTGGCGCAGAATATCAGCCCGGCAAAGGCATTTTGCAGCTCCGTCTCCCGCTTCACCCTGGCACTGGGATAGTTCTCTTCCCTGACCTGCTGAGCTTCGTAGAACGTCTCTTCGCTTATGAGCGGCGGGTGCAGACCGTCATAGAGTTTATAATCTGTTCCCTGCTTTGAACGCCGTATATGTTTTTTTACAACTCCGTCCTCGAACGTTTTAAACTGCTTTGACCAGCCTCGCCGGATTTTACCCATGTACACTTCATTTGAAAGCATCTGCGCTATGGTCGAATACTCCCAAAGCCCGCCATGTCTGGTAGGTACGCCGTCGTCGTTGAGCCTGTT